>NZ_JAMYMK010000016.1:0-137579 GCF_040318565.1 Mesorhizobium sp. M1142 | reverse complement strand
AGCTGAAGTCGATCGGGCTCGAACCTTATGATTGCCTCAATCCTGGCCTGATGGACTATATCGCCACCTGGACGGCCAAGAGATCGGGCGCGTTGCCGGCCTAGTAGCCGCTCGACTATCATCGATCGAGCCGGGCGACGCCGCCCGGCACGATCACGTGCAGGTGCGGACGGTGGGTCATCGCGGAGCCTTGCCTGTGAAGGACGGCGGTGATGCCGATACGGGGCGCCGAGAGCGTAGCCCTCGACGCCCAAGTTTTCAGGCATTGCCCATTTCAATCGCCTCGACTGCGCCATTGGCCTGCGCCCAGCGCGAAGATCGGCCACGGCTTTTGGTCGAGGGAATGGGCAATTGGATCCCATCCTATCGGCGGAGAGATAGACACTCGAAGATCGAGCATATTAGACTAAGTTTTATGGGCCTGATAGACAATGGTTATCATGAGCTGCCAATGACCGGCGAGCATGCCGTTGCGGTGGAGGGGCTTCCACCCATCCACAAGGACCCCTTCGACCGGATCCTGATTGCTCAATCGATTGTGGAAGGCATCAGATTGCTGACCGTCGACGATCTGGTCGCGCAGTATCCTGGGCCTGTCCGTCGTCTCTGACCGAGGTGGCCCGAGCGGTGGGCTAGGCGGTTGAAGTCAGCTATCGCTTCAGACCACCCATGAACGCCTTTACGCGAGCAGAGTCGACCTGGTTCCACCAGACGCCGTCGTGCTTCAGCGCGCTGGCGATGATGACCCCGTCGACAATGGCGAGGATATCGTTGGCATTGTCCGGCGTCACGCCGCTTCCGACCAGCGTCGGCAGGCCGGCGGCCTGCTTGATCATGCTTATGTAGCCCAAATCCGCGGCGTGGCCGGTGCGCTGGCCGGTGGCGATGATGGCATCGGCATCGAAGAAGACCAGGTCCTTGACCAGTTCCTCCACCGGACGGTCGGCGACGATGGCATGTGCGCCGTGTTTGACATGGGCATCGGCGAAGATGCGGATGCCGTTGGCGCGCAGCCTGGCGCGGTAGCGCGCCGCGCGGCCCGACTCGCCCTCGACAAAACCCTCATTGGCGACATAGGCGTTCGCCCATTGATTGACGCGGACGAAACCGGCGCCGGCAGCGCTGGCGATCGCCAAGGCCGGGATCGCGGCATTGGCCAGCACATTGATGCCGACCGGCCTGCCGAGCTCGCGGCGGATGCGGTCGGAAACGACCGCCATATAGGCCGCCGTCTCCGGCCCGATATCGTCAGGCTTGGCGAAAGGGATGTCGCCATGGTTCTCGACGATGACGCCGTCGCAGCCGCCGTCGAGATAGGCTTTGGCGTCATCGAGCCCGCGCTGGTAGATCACCTCCACGGCCTCGCCGTCATAGCGCGGCGCGCCGGGCAGGGGCGCCAGGTGAACGACGCCGATCACTACCTTGGTGCGGCCGAAAAGGTGCAAGAGTGCGTCGCCGCCGGATTGGCCGATCTGGGTCATGAGAGCTCCATTTGATCGATGAGCACCGCCATCTCGGAGGCGGAAGGACAGGATGCCAGCGTGCCCGGCCGTGTCACGGCGATTGCGGCGGCCGCCAGCGCAAGCTCCAGCGCCGAGGTGACCAACATGCCCCGCGCAAGCCCGCCGGCGAGACAGCCGCAGAACACATCGCCGGCGCCGCTGGTGTCGAGCGCCTCGACCTGCGGGGCCGGCAAACGAAGCGGCTCTTCCTGGCCCGGGCCAAGCACGAGACAGCCTGCGGCGCCGAGCGTGATGATGACGGTGCCTGCACCTTTGGCTACCAGCGCGTCGGCGGCTGCTGTCATGTCATCCCGGCCGGTCAGGGTTTTCGCCTCGGATTGGTTGACAACCAAAAACTCCGCCAGGCCAAGATCGGGAACGGATGCCGCATCGATCGGGCTGGCGTTGAGAACGGTGCGTGCGCCGTTTTCCTTTGCTGCTCTGAGGCAGGCATCGGTCGCGGCGGCACGCAAATTTCCCTGGCAGACGAGGATGTCGCCGGGAGCGATCCAGCGGACAAGTGCTGTTTGCGCCACCGGATCGAACGCTTCGCTGCAGGCAACGCCGCTGACGATGAAATTCTCGCCGCCTCGATCGACGACGATGGTCGAGCGGTCGCTCGGCAGCTCGAATTCGCTGACCTCGAGGTCTGACAGTTCGCTGTCGAGGCGGCTCCTGATCCATGTGCCTTCGCGGTCCTTGCCGAGCGCCGTCCAGAACGTCACCTCTGCACCAGTCCGCGCTGCTGCGACCGCTTGGTTGGCACCCTTGCCGCCGAGCCCGTCGGCATAGCTCACGGCATTCAAAGTCTCGCCCGCGGCAGGGAGGCGGCCGACGCGAAACATGGTATCGATGCAGGCATTGCCGACGACATGGACATGCATGGCTCAGCTCTCGCCGGTCGCCCAGCCCAGCATCTGTTCGAACAGGGTCTTGTAGCCTGGCCAGGCGATGAATTGCGGCGGCAGCCAATGCGGCCCGACATCGGATGTCCAGGCCACGGTGCGGCCCTTGCCGTAATGGCCGGTGACAAGCAGCGGCGGCGAACCATAATCCGACGATACGCTGGCCAGAACTTCCGCATCGTCCTTCAGTGTCACCTCGTTGAAGCCTAGCAGGATCGGCCAGTCCGAACCGAGGCCCCTGAGGATAGGATGGCTCGACCCTGGTTTCGGCACCGGGGCAAAGCCTTCGGGAACCTCGACGCGGTCGTCGTAGGCCAGGCAGTTCACCGGCAGCACGTCCTCGATTGGCGTCTTGCGGTAGCGCGCGCCGCCATTGATGCCCTGGAAGCTGTAATAGCCGCCGAACATCAACAGACCGCCGCCGTCGCTGACGTAATCGCGGAGCAGGCGCAGGCGGTTCGGCGTCGGCTTGGAGTGGACCCAGGTGTCGGGATGCAGCAGCAGCGTGTTGGCGCCAATGTCGGAGAGCACGACCGCGTCATAGGCCGACAGCGCCTCCATCGTCTGAGGAAAGCCGCGCTGCGCCTCATGCGCCGGCATGAAGGTGACGTCGAAATCGGTCGCCTTGAGCGCGCCCAGCAATTCGTCAGCGCCGGTGTGATAGGTGACAGTCGGGAACTGGTCGAAACCCTTGATGTGGGTCGCGGTCGACACCCAGGATTCGCCGGCAAGCAGGATCTTCTTCTTGGACATTTGAACTCCGTCGTAAGTCTAGGCCGCTTGGAGCCGCGCGAACACGCTCTTCGGATTGGCGATCAGCATGCGGTCGATGGCCGCCTGTTCGACGCCATGCCGTTTCAGGCGCGGTATGAAATGCTTCAGGATATAGCCATAGCCGAAGCCGCCGAAGCGCGTCAGCATGATCTTGAGGAACACATCCTGCGACAATAGCAGGCGGTCGCCGAAGCCGGCCTCGACAAGGGCGGCGATGGCGCGTGCGTTCTCCTCGTCGGAGGGCGATTGCGCGTCCTGGTCGGCATAATAATAGTCCATGCCGATCATGTCGTATTCGAGGAACGCGCCGCGCCGGGCGAGGCTTTTCTGGTAAGCGGGATCGTCGTGGCTCGGGTTCATGTGGCAGAGCACGGTGTGGCGGAGATCGGCGCCCTCGGCCTCGACGGTATCGAGCACGTCGTGCGCCAGCCGCTCCCAGCCAGGCAGATGGATCGACAGCGGCACGCCGGTGATGCGCGAAGCGCGCGCCGAAGCTCGCAGCGACTTGCGTTCCTCGGCGGTGAAATCCTTGCTGACGCCGACCTCGCCGATCAGCCCGGCCATGATCGGCGGCTGCGTCTCGCCGCTGCCGACATCGTTGACGATGAACTCGGTCACGGCGTCGACATCCATGGCCTTCAGCCATTCGGGATGGGTATGCTCGAGATAGAACCCGGTGCCCATGACGATCTTGAGGCCGGACATGCGGCTAATGCGGGCGAGCTTTTCGGGGTCACGGCCGATGCCGATGTTGGTGGCGTCGACGACGGTGTGGCCGCCCAGCGCGCGATAGCGCTGCAGTTCCGACAGCGCCAGGTCGGCGTCGTCGAGCGAGACATTGTCTCGGTTGACGTAAGGGTTCATGCGCAATTCGCCGATGATCTCGATGTTCACCGGCTGCTCGGCGATCGCCATGTCATCGGGATGGCAGGGGCATTTCCAGCTGCGCGCGCCGTCGAGCAATATGTGCTCGTGCATCAGCGTTATCCCCATCTCCTCGACCGGAACCTGGCCGAGCACGGTCATCACTTGGCCGGTTTCGACCCCAATTGGCAACCGCTGCCTGGGCGCTGCGTCATCGAACAGACCACTCATCGGCTCAACGGCTCCGCACGGCGCCGCGGAACAGGCGGAAGTTGAGCCAGATGGCGATCAGGATGATCGTTCCGGTGACGATCGGCGTCAGGAAGGGCGACAGATGCGCCAGGATCAGGCCGTTGCCGATGACGGCCACGGTCAGCGCGCCGAGCACCGTGCCGATGATCGTTCCACGGCCGCCGAACAGGCTGGTGCCGCCGAGCACGACGGCGGCGATGACTTCCAGCTCGAAACCCTGTCCGGCATTTGAAGATCCCGATCCAAGCCGGGCAGCAATGATGATGCCGGCAAGGGCCGCCGCGGTGGCGGAAATCACATAGACGAAGAGCGTCGTCTGCCGCGTGTTGACGCCGGCACGCCGCACCGCCTCGGCGTTGGCGCCGATGCCGGTGACATAGCGGCCGAACGGCGTCTCGTTGAAGGCGAGATAGGCGATGGCCAGGATCGCCAGCGCGATCAGCGCCGGCACCGGCACGCCAAGAAACCAGGCGCGGCCCAGCACGGTGAAAGCGCTTCCGGGCTCGATGGGGATGGAATAGCCGCCTGTGATCAGCAGCGCCACGCCCCGGATCACCGAAAGCCCGGCAAGCGTGACAATGAAGGACGGGATGCCCTCATAGGCGACGAAATAGCCCTGCACCGCGCCAAGCAGGGCACCGAGCGCGAGCATGACGAGGATAACGACTGGCCACGGCAGGCCAAACTGCAAAAGTGTCGCCGACAGCGTCGCCACCAGCGCCAGCACGGAGCCGACCGAAAGATCGATGCCGCCGGTGGTGATGACGAAAGTCATTGCCGCGGCAACGATCAGCAGCGGCGCCGACTGCCGCAGGATGTTCAACAGATTGGGCGATGTCAGAAACGCGTCGGTCGCAACCGAGAAGATGATGGAGACGACCAGAAAGAACAGCGCGATCGAGACGACACTGCCATTGGCGAGGAGCGCATCGCGCCAGGTGCCCTTGCGTACACGTGAGGGCTGGGCGGCGTGGATCGCGTCGCTCATGCCGGCGCTCCACCGCGGTAGCCGTTGGTGGCGGAACGCGCATTGAACTTGCGGCCGACGATCAGATTGACCACGTCCTCGATGTTGGTCTCGCCGATCAGCCGCTCGGCTACGCTGCGCCCTTCGTACATGACCTGGATGCGGTCGCAGACGAGGAACAGATCCTGCAGCCTATGGGTGATCAAAATGACGCTGACACCGCGCGCACTGACCGCACGGATCAGTTCGAGCACCGCCTCGACTTCGGCCACGGCAAGCGCTGCCGTCGGCTCGTCCATGATCAGCACGGCCGGCTCGAACGAGGCGGCACGGCCGATCGCGATCGACTGGCGCTGCCCGCCGGAGAGGTTTTCGACCTTGAGTCGCGTGTCGGCAATGACGATACCGAGCCGATCGAGCATCTGGCGCGTCTCTTCATGCATGCGCTTCTTGTCGAGAAAGGAAATACCTGCGATGCGGCGACGCGGCTCGCGGCCGAGAAACAGATTGCCGGCGACGTCGACCGTGTCGCACAGCGACAGGTCCTGGTAGACCATCTCGACGCGCGCCGCACGCGCGTCCGCCGGCGAGCTGAAGATCACCGGCTTGCCGTCGATCTCGATGGTGCCGGCGTCGGGAACTACGGCTCCCGACAGCACCTTGCTCAATGTCGATTTGCCGGCGCCATTGTCGCCGACCAGCCCCAGCACCTCGCCCGGCTTCAGCGTCAGCGATACGTCATCGAGCGTCTGGATGGCGTTGTAGCGCTTTGAGATGCCGCTCATCCGCACCCGATAGGTCTGGCCACTGCTCATCTGGGATTCCACGCGATTGCAGTCATCCGCGGCGCAGCCTCAGACGGCGCCGCGGCCCGGTCGCCAACGCAGTTTACTTGAACATCGCGCGGTATTGGTCGACATTCTTCTTGGTCACGATCGTCACCGGGATGTTGATGATCGGATCGATTTTCTCGCCCTTCTTGAGCTTGCCCAGCGCTTCGACCGCAGCCTTGCCTTCGCCTGCCGGATCCTGCTGCACGACCGCGACCACCCAGCCGTCGTCGATGCCCTGAACGGCCTGCTTGGTCAGATCCCAGCCGAACACCTTGACGTCGCCAGTGCGGCCCTGGCTGGTCACGGCCGAAACTGCGCCGAGCAAGGCTGGTTCGCCGGTTGCATAGAGCGAGTTCATGTCCGGATTGGCAGTCATCAGGTTTTCCGAAGCGCTCAACGCGGTCTCCTGAACGTTCTGGCCGTCGACCGTGTCGAGGAAGGTGACGGCCTGGCCGCTTTCGGTCACCGCCTTCTTGAAGCCGTCGAGCCGCTGGTTCTGGATGAATGAATTGAGTGCGCCGACGATACCGATCTTGGCCTTGCCCCCCATCTCGGTCTTCACATAGTCGGCGTAGAATTTGCCGATGTCCTCGCCGGCCTTGGTGTTGTCGACGCCGATGAACGAAATATTGTCGCCGTCGGGGATCTGCGCGTCGATGGCTATGACGGGAATGCCGGCCGCCTTGGCTGCGGTGATCGCAGGCTTGACGCCGTTGACGTCGATGGCGACTAGAATGATGCCGTCGACTTTCTGCGTGATGTAGTTCTCGATCGCGTCGTTCTGCGCGCTCGGCACATTATTCGCGTTGAAGATGACCAGCTTGGCGCCGGCGGCGTCGGCTGCCTTTTGCGCGCCCTCGTTGATCTGGTTGAAGAACAGGGCCTGCTGGTTGATGTTGACGAGAGCGAACGTATCGGCAAGCGCCGAGCCCATGGCTGCCGAGCCCATGGCAACGGCGGCGGCACAGCCGGCGAGAAGTTTGAACAGACGCATTTCGGTTCCCCTTGCTTGCGGACCAGACCTAGGCCGGTCCCGTTGGTGCTACAGGCACGAAGCAAGCATTCAAGAGACTTGAATATTTGTCAATCCAAATGAACGCCGAGCGTTGCTCAGAAAGTCGCCGGCGTATTGACCCAGAAAATGCTGGCGCGTTCCTCGCCGATGTTGCGGTAATGATGCGGCAGCTCCGACCTGAACACGAAGGCATCGCCCGTGGCGAGAGCATGGCTCTTGCCATCGACGATCAGTTCGATCCGCCCGGCGAGCACATAGCCGACTTCCTCGCCGGAATGCTGGATCGGACCTTCGCTCGAGCCCTCCGCCTCGATGTGATGGATGTTGCATTGTAAGAGGTGGCCAGGCGAATATGGAATGATGCGTTCGAGCGAAATTCCTTCGCCGCGCCGTAGCGCGTCGAGCGCAATCAAAGGCCTTGCGCCCGCCCGGAATACGATCGCCTCGTCGTCGTCGACTTGCTCGAACATCCAGCCGATGTTGGTGTCGAGAACCTCGACCAGACGGTGAAGCATGGGCAGGGACGGCGAAGCCTTACCGTTCTCGATCTTGGACAGCAGGCTTTCCGAGCAATTCGCAGCCGCGGCCAACGTCTTCAGCGTCATGCCGCGTGTCTGGCGGGCGAGACGCAGCCGAGTTCCAAGTCTCGCGGCATTTACGGTGGCGTCCGTTTCTGACTCTGGCCGCCGTCGATCGATCTTGTTCATCTGTTCGCCAACCATTCAACGGTCAAGGGCAACTATCGCGCGAGCAAAAGACCTCGGCCGACGATTTGCAAGTGCTGATGCGTCAAATTCGAGACTTCAGCCGCAGCTGCCGCATCCGGCGAATGCCGCTCCCGCATGAACCGTGCTGATGATCCCGCGCCAGTTATCCCCTGTCGCTTGCCTGTCCATCGTGGTCGAAATCGCCAGCCGTTACTGCGTTTGCGTCACGTGGCGAGTGGACTTGGGACGACAATGCGTGCAAGGCGGGCCACGTAGCCAATCTTACACAACCACGGCCGCGCCGACACGATAAAATCTGGACTGTCACCGAATTGCGGAGCGCGCCCAGAAGTCACCCGCGGCAGCGCCCCATGGAGTTACGCCCAGGGCGCGCAGGCTCTCGATAGCCGCGACGTATCCAATGAAATCCCTGGGGTAGTCGCGAGCTTGAGCTTCGGCAATTTTGAAGAAAGTTCAACAGAATTAATGGACTGGCACTTTGCTTATGTAAGTTGCGGAAGCGGCGCGCGGTTAATGATTTAGAAGTATAGATACATCTACACGAGGTGCGAAGAAGCAACGCCAATACAGCTGATTGGTTACAGCATATTTATTTTCGCAGATATGGTATTGCCCGTCGGGGGATTCCTGTACACGGTCCCGTGGGATGGTGAAATTATGCGGCAAATAAGTGTAACCACCGTCTACCCTGGACCGCACCGAAGACCGAGGTATGGCGCGGCAATCTGAACCGCCGCAGCACTTGAATTTGGTCTGCGGGTCAATCTTATCTTCGTACCAATCATGGGCGTTAGCGGCTGTAGCGGCGGCGATACACATCGCCGTGAAGATGAGCCTTCGCATGGCATTCCTCAAGCATCTGGCAGGCGCTGCTCGTTGGGGTTTCCATGTATATTAGCGTTTCATTGAAAATGCCATTGGCCTCCGACCGACTAACGCAGCTCCAGCCAGTAGCGCCCGCAACGGAAGACCGCGTCGCGTCACGTCAGGACGACACTTGCGCCGAACAAAGGTCTGCTCTTGTCGCTCCGGGTTTGAAAGCCGACCATCTGCTCTGCGCCTCAATCTCGGCCGCAGAGATCAGCTTCTCCGCCTCCTGAAAACAGACATCGCAAGCGAGGACTCCGGAGGTCGCGGTTGCGCCCTTAAGCCCCGCCTGGCCGACCAGATAGAAGATCGCATTGGCCTCGCGGCCCGGCATCGTCTCGCTGAACTAGATGCGGCTGTTGGGCTGGATTGCTGGCTCAGACCGAGCAAGGGTCTCCGCTGTACCTCGACGCCGAAGTCGCGCAGATCGTGGCCGTTGCCGCGCCGCGCCGATTTTCTGGAGTGGTAAGCCGCGCCCGACGCGGCGAATTCGTAACCCTACTCGGCGGCCGTCTCCGCTGGCGCCCCTGCCGGCCCCGAAGGCTCGGCCTCGGCACGGGGCTTGCGCCGCGAAAACAACGACCTGAGCGTGACGTAGAACACCGGCGTCAGGAACAGGCCGACGAAGGTGACGCCGAGCATGCCGGAGAATACCGCGGTGCCGAGCGACTGGCGCATTTCTGCGCCCGGGCCCTTTGCGATCATCAGCGGCACGACGCCGAGGATGAACGAGAAGGCGGTCATCAGGATCGGCCGCAGCCTGAGCCGGCAGGCTTCGACGGCAGCTTCGGCGGCCGACAGCCCGCGTTCCTGCGCCTGCCGCGCGAATTCGACGATCAGGATCGCGTTCTTGGCGGCAAGCCCGATTAGCACGATGAGGCCGATCTGCACGAGGATGTTGTTGTCCAGCCCTCGGAACGACACGCCGAGCAACGCCGCGAGCACGCCGAGCGGCACCACCAGCACAATGGCGAACGGCAGCACCAAGCTTTCATATTGCGCCGCCAGCGCCAGGAACACGAAGAGCACCGAAAGTCCGAAGATATAGAGAGCGGCATTGCCTGTGTTGCGCTCCTGATAGGCGAGCTCGGTCCATTCATAGGAGGTACCGGCCGGCAGCGTCTTTGCCGTGATCCCTTCCATCAATGCCAGCGCGTCGCCTGTGGAAACGCCGGGCGCGGCGTTGCCCTGCAGCGGCACCGAGACGTACATGTTGTAGCGCTGGACCAACGCCGGGCCGGTGGCGTCGCGGATCTCGACCAACGTGCCGAGCGGAACCAGCGCGCCGGTCGCCGAGCGCACCTTCAGTTTCAAGATGTCGGCGCGATCTATGCGGAACGCCTGGTCGGCCTGCGCCCGCACCTGGTAGACGCGCCCGAAAGCGTTGAAGTCGTTGACGTAGGCGGTGCCCAAATTGATCGACAGCGTCTCGAAGATGTTGGGGATAGGCACGTTCAGGATGCGCGCCTTGTCGCGATCGATCGCCAGGAAGAATTGCGGGCTCGACGCGGAGAAGGTGGTGAACACGCCCGTCAGCCCCGGCGTCTTGTTGGCCTTGCCGGCGATTTCGTAGGCAAGCGCCAGGACCTGTCGCATGTCGGCGCTGTTGCGCTCCTGGATCTGCAGCTTGAAGCCGCCGGCATTGCCGACGCCGCGGATCGGCGGCGGCGGCAGTGCGATAATGAAGGCTTCCTTGATGCTTTGCAGGCTGCCGAACATATTGCCGATGACCTGGGTTGCCGACTGGTCGGCTTTCAGTCGCTCGTCAAACGGCTTGAACCTGGCGAAGATCACGCCCGCATTGCTGGCGTTGGTGAAGGTCGCGCCGGAGAAGCCGGCGAAGGCGACTGCGTAGTCGACGCCTGGCGTTTTCTGGATGATCTGCGACGCCTGCTGGATGACCGCATCGGTCCTCGACAGCGAAGCGCCGTCCGGCAACTGGACGACGACGATCGCATAGCCCTGGTCAAGCGACGGAATGAAACCGCGCGGCACCGCCTGCACCATGTAGACCGTGGCGTAGATGAGGCCCGCGAAAACGGCCAGCATGGCGGCGATCGTTATCCACGAGCCGATCAGCACGCGGATGATGCTCGAATACCAGTGGGCGACCCTGTCGAAGCCGCGATTGAAGCCGTCGGCGAGCGCCCGTCCGAACCGCGCCAGGAAAAAGCGCGGCGGCGCCGCCGCGGCGTGGTGCGGCTTGAACAGCAGTGCGGCCAGCGCCGGCGAAAGCGTCAGCGAATTGAATGCCGAGATCGCCGTCGACACCGCGATGGTGATCGCAAACTGCAGATAGAACTGCCCAGAAATGCCGGGGATGAAGGCTGTCGGTACGAACACGGCTATCAGCACCAGCGAGATCGCGATGACCGCGGTTCCGACTTCGTCCATGGTCAGGTGCGACGCCGGATTGGGCGCCAGCCCTCTGGCGATATTGCGCTCGACGTTCTCGACCACGACGATCGCATCGTCGACGACGATGCCGATCGCCAGAACGAGGCCGAACAGCGTCAGCATGTTGAGCGAGAAGCCGGCGGCGTAAAGCACCGCCAGCGTGCCGATCAGCGACACGGGGATCGCCACGATCGGCACGATCGCCATGCGCCACGATTGCAGGAAGACGATGATGACGATGATGACCAGCAGCATCGCCTCTAGGATTGTCTTGTAGACCTCCCGGATCGACTCGGCGACGAACTCGGTCGGATTGTAGACGATGTCGTAGCTCAACCCCTTCGGGAAGTCGCGGGAAAGCTCCTTCATCTTGTCCTGGATTTCCGCGGCTGCGGCAAGCGCATTGGTGCCCGGCCGCTGGAAGATGGCGAGCGCCACCGCCGGTTTGCCGTTGAGATAGGAGTTGGTGACGTAATCCTTGGCGCCGAGCTCGATGCGCGCCACGTCCTGCAGCGAGATCAGGCGGCCGTCGTCGGTCGATTTGACGATCACGTATCGGAAGTCGCGTGCGTCGTTGAAGCGGCCTTGCGTGGTGACCGTGTACTGGAACGCCGTGCCGGTGCTGGTCGGCGGCGCGCCGATCGCGCCACCCGACACCTGGACGTTCTGGTCGCGCAGCGCCTGCACCACATCGCCCGAGGTCATCCCCAGGGCGGACAGTTTTTCCGGATCGAGCCAAATGCGCAGCGAATATTCGCGTTCGCCGAAGATGATGAGGTCGCCGACGCCGTCGAGTCTGAGCAGTATGTCGCGCACCCGCGAGCGGGCGTAGTTCGAGACGTAGAGCTGGTCGTAGGTATTGTCGGGCGACAGCATGTGCACGACCATCATCAGGTCGGGCGAGCTCTTGGTGGTGGTGATGCCGAGGCGTCGGACTTCTTCGGGCAGGCGCGGCTCGGCGACCGACACGCGGTTCTGCACCAGCACCTGCGCCTGGTCGAGATCGGTGCCCAGCTTGAATGTGATGGTCAGCGCCATCGCCCCGTCGCCCGACGAATAGGACGACATGTAGAGCATGCCCTCGACGCCGTTGATCTCCTGCTCGATCGGCGTTGCCACCGTCGCTGCGACCGTCTCGGCGTCGGCGCCCGGATACTGCGCGCGAACGACGATGGTCGGCGGCGCGATCTCGGGATATTGCGCGACCGGCAGCTGGGTATAAGCAATCCCGCCGAGGATCAGCAGGACGACCGAAACGACCGATGCGAAGATCGGACGGTCGACGAAGAAATGTGCGAACCTCATTGCTGCAACTCGGCGATCTCGGCCTTGGGCGGCAACGTCACCATCTCGACCTTCACCTTGGTGCCGGGCCTGGCGTGCATCAGCCCGTTGACGATGATCGTCTCGTTGCCGGTCAGGCCCCCGCGGATCACCCGGTAGCCGTCAAGAAGCGGGCCGGTGCGCACGGGCTTCGCCGACACCATCCCGGCCTCATCCACCAGGAACACGATGCGGCGATCCTGATCGGCGCCGATCGCCTCGTCGGGCACCAGCACGCCGCTATGCGGCAGCGACCCCGGCACGTTGATGCGCCCGAACATGCCTGGCTGGAGAATGCCGTCGGCGTTGGGAAACCTTGCACGCACCCGCATGGTGCCGGTCGCGTTGTCGATCCGGTTCTCGGCAAAATCGAGCTTGCCTTTGAATACCGCCTCCGTGCGGTCGGCGACGCGAACCACTACCTCGAGCCCGCCGGCGCCTTCCTGCATGCTGCCGCCGCGCTCCTTCGCGTCGCGGGCGTAGCTGAAATACAGGCGCTCATCGACGTCGAAATAGAAATCAATCGGATCGCGCGTAACGATGGTCGTCAGCAAGGTGGAATCCGGCTGCACGAGGTTGCCGACCGACACCAGCCGGCGGTCGATGCGGCCGGACAAGGGCGCCTTGATCTCGGTGAATTCCATGTTCAGGCTAGCCGTCGTCAGCGCAGCTGTCGCGCCCTGCATCTGCGCCTGCGCCGAAAGGTATTCCCGCCGGCGGTCGTCGAGCGTCGCGGTTGAGATATTGCCGGTCTTGGCGAGTTCGTCGGCGCGATCCAGCTGCATCTTGGAGAATTCGAGCAGACTCTTGGCGACGTCCACTTGCGACTTGGCGGCATCATAAGCCGCCTGGTACGGACGCTGGTCGATGGTGAAGAGCAGGTCTCCCTTGTTGACCAGTGCGCCGTCCTGGAAGCTGACCTTGTCCAGATAGCCGCTGACGCGCGAACGGATGGCGACCTGGTCGACGGCTTCGAAGCGCCCGACGAACTCGTCGTCTTCGACGATTTCACGGACCACCGGCTTGGCCGCCGTCACCACGGGTAGTTGCTGGTCCTGCGCAAACGCAGTGCTGAAAGCCATGCCGAGCAGGAATGTCGCCGATACGGCGGCGCGGGCAAGCCAGTCGGCCGATCGACGGGCTCGCCCGCCCGCGTCGCGATGCAATTTCCCATTCTCTAGGGTGTCCATTTGCGTCCCCGCTCGCTGGACCCGGAGGCCGGTTGATCCGCTTCTACGTTCAGGCTACTCGTCGAAATCAGAGCACTGCAGTGTTGTGCATGACAAGATGATCATTTTCCATGTGGGCTGAAATGTCCACCCTGTGGCTGCCCCGCCACCCGCGACTGGCGACGCAGATCCACCGGGCGATCCGGGATGCCATTGAGACGGGGAGCGGCTAGACCTGGGAGCAGACTTTGGTCCCGTCGGGCTGAACGTCCGCAATCGGTCTTCAAACGTTAAAGCCGCCATTCCGCTATCGGGCCCGAAACGGTCATTCCGGATGCCAATTTGCGAGATTTTCAGTTCGCGCGGTGCAGGGTGGCGCAAGAAGGATGGTTCAGTCGAAGAAGCCCGCATCCTCTTCCCGGAGATACTTCCTGGCTGCTTCGGCGTCGATATCGAGGCCCAGCCCCGGCGCTTCCAGCAGGTCCACCATGCTGTCCTTCACGATCTGCGACGGCAGGCCGATTACGAGGTCCTCCCACCAGGGGTCGGAGGCGCTCGGGTATTCAAACGCGATGTAGTTGGCGGGCAGGGTGGCGCAGACATTGATCAGCGCGCCGAGACCTAGAAGGCCGTTCGCGGTGCCGTGCGGTGCCATCAGGATCGAGTGCATATAGGCGTGCTCGGCGACCCATTTGAGCTCGGCAATGCCGCCAATATCGGCCGGATCGGGGCCGATGACGCGCACCGCCTGCGTTTCGATCAGCTCCTTGAAATTGTGCCGCAGATAGATCTGCTCGCCGGTATGGATTGGCGTCGAGGTGGAGGTGGTCAGCTCCCGATAGGCCTGCGGATTGACCCACGGCACATAGTCGCCGGTCAGCATGTCCTCGAGCCACATCAAATTGTACTTCTCGACCGCGCGAGCGAACTTGATCGCATCGGGCAACATCCAGCCAGGGCCGCAGTCGAGCGCCAGGCTGACCTTGTCGCCCATCACTTCCTTCATCGCGATCACGCAGTCGAGCATGTGGTTGAAACCGCGCTCGCTGATCACGCCCTGATCCATGTCACCGTGATAGCCAGCCTTCTTCTGCGTCACGCCATAATGGAAGCCCTCGACGGTGTCCTTCATGTTGGAGTGGAACGAGATCCCTTGCTTGATCATGAAGAAGTTCTGCGGCTGCTCCATCATCCATTTCACGTCAGCGGAGTAATCCTCCGGCCGGTCCCCCGTTCGCTTCTGGCGGATCGAGCCGTTGTAGACGCGCACCTTGTCGCGCACCTTGCCGCCGAGCAGTTTGTAGGCCGGCACGCCTGCGGCCTTGCCGGCTATGTCCCACAGCGCATGCTCGATAGCGCTTACCGCCGCGCCATAGGGCTTGAAAGAGCCGCGTTGGCGGATCTTCAGCATCACCCGCTCGACGTCGGTCGGATCCTCGCCGATCAGCGCCTCGCGGAAATGCAGCACCCAGGGTTTGAGGTAGGTCTTGGTGAACTCGACTTCCCCAAGGCCATAGAGGCCCTCGTCGGTAACGATGCGGACGATGGGATGTTTGCCGATGACGGCGCAGCGGAGGTCGGTGATCTTCATCTTCGGTTCTTTTCGCCTCAGCTCCAGGTGCGGTCCCAGGAATACTCGTTGTCCCAATGATCCGTGGGCTGCCAGATGCCGGTGACACCTGGCTGCAGATGCTGCGAGATCACCTCGTCGACGACGTCGTCAATCCCCAGGCCAGGTTTGTCCGGAACAGTGATAAAGCCGTCCTTCACGAGCGGCTTGGGAACGCCGGTGACGATATCGTCCCACCAGTCGACATCGGCAGAGTGGTATTCGAGCGCCATGAAGTTTTCGGTCGCGGTCGCGACATGTGCCGCGGCCATTGCGGCGACTGGACTTTCGGCCATATGGATGGTCATTGCGACGCCGTGGTCCTGCGCCATGTCGCCGATCTTCTTGGTCTCGAGGATGCCCCCGCTGGTGAGCAGGTCCGGGTGGACAATGGAGAGGCCGCCGCTCTTGAGCAGGGGCTCGAAGCCCTCCTTAAGGTAGATGTCCTCGCCGGTGCAGATCGGCACCGTGGTGGCGGCCTGCAGTTGCCGGTACTGCTCGGTGTACTGCCATGGGATCACATCCTCGAGCCAGGCCGGCACGTATTTTTCAATCCGCCTGGCGAGCCGAATTCCGTTCTGCAGCGAGATGTGGCCGACGTGGTCAATGGCGAGCGGAATATCCATGCCGATCACATCGCGAACCTCGGCAATGTACTGCTCAAGCAGGTCGAGGCCCTTGTCGGAAAAGTGGAGGCCGGTAAACGGATGGGGGACGTTGTGCAAATCGTAGGCGGCATTGCGGGCGCGTCGCTCTTCAAGGGTCTTGACCGGGCCGCGGCCGGGATGGACGCGGTACCCTTCAAGTGAGCCGGCAGGAGACACGACCGCACCGGGTACATCCGCGATCTGCATCAGCCCCAGATCCATCTTGAGGAAGGTGAAGCCGAGCGCCATGCGCTGCTTGAGGCGCTTGCCGGTCTCGGTGCCGCTCGGCACGGTAGCGTCGGTGTCGCAATAAACGCGAACCTTCTCCCGAAACCGGCCGCCGAGCATCTGGTAGACGGGCACGCCGTAGGCCTTGCCGGCGAGATCCCACAACGCAATTTCGACCGCCGAGACGCCGCCGCCTTGCCGGCCGTGGCCACCGAACTGCTTGATCCGGCGAAACAGGCGGTCGATGTCGCAAGGGTTCTCGCCAAGCAGCCGGCTCTTCAGCATCAGCGCGTAGGTGGCACTGGCGCCGTCGCGCACCTCGCCAAGCCCGACGATGCCCTGGTTGGTGTAGATCTTGAGCAGGGTCGAGGTGAACGGCGCGCCGACGATTTCGGCTATCCGCATGTCGGTGATGCGAAGCTGGGATGGCTTGGAGTTCGCGTTTACCCGATTGAGCGCTTCGTCGGCGCCACCTGTCTTTGCCATGACTTATCCTCGTTTCGGCTTGTCGCCCCGCACCCGGCGCCGGCACAGAGTGTTGCTAGCCCAGCTCGATCTCGTGGGCCTGCAGGTAGTCGCGGTCCATCTCAATACCGAGACCAGGCTTCGACGTCAGCTTGAGGCTGCCATTCGAAATGTCGAGTGGTCTGTCGATCAGGTGATCGTATTTGCCCAGGTTCCACTCCGACGTTTCGAGTTTGTAGAAGTTGGGAACAGTCATCATCACCTGCGCTCCCGCAACCACGTTGATTGGTCCCGCGGCGTCATGTGGCGAGATCGGCACGTAGTAGGCTTCGCACAGCGCAGAAATTTTTTTGAGTTCGGTAATGCCGCCGGTCCAGGTAACGTCGGGCATGATGTAGTCGGCGAGCCTGTTCTCAAGCACCGGCACGAAATCCCATTTCGTGTGGCCGCGCTCGCCCCATGAGATAGCGGTATTGACCTTCTCACGCACCTGTTTGAGCGCGTTAAGGCTCTCGGGCGGGCAGGGCTCCTCAAACCAGTCGATCTGGCCGGCCTCCTCGAGACTCCGACAGAGGCGAATGGCGGTGGGGACGTCGAAGCGGCCATGCGCATCGATGAGAATGTCGATATCGGGTCCTGCCGTTTCGCGGATCAGAGCCGTGAGCTCGGCGGCTTCGCGCTCGTCCTTGCGGGTCATGCTGCCATCGAGGTAGCCGTCCCGCTGTTCGCGGGGCAGGCCATCGGCGCTGCGGCCCTGGTGGGGGTAGGGATCGAACTTGAGCGCAGTGTGTCCGGACTCGACAATGTCTAGAATTTCGCGGACCACAGCCTCCTTGCTGGTGAATTTGGCCTGGTTGGGATGGGTGTAGAGCGCGATCTCCTCGCGTACCGGCCCGCCCAGCAGCTCGTAAATCGGCTTGCCGAGGACTTTGCCCCTGATGTCCCAGAGGGCTATGTCGATAGCGCTCACGCATTCGACGGCGGCGCCGCGGCTTCCCATGTAGGTGAAGCTGCGGAAGATCTTGTGCCAGAGATGCTCGATGCGCGCCGGATCCTCGCCTGTCACGGCGACGCCGATCTGCCGCAGGATCGTGCAGAGAGCGCGGTTGGCGAGCCTTGTCGTGGTGGTGATCTCTCCCCAGCCACTCACTCCCTCGTCGGTCGTCACTTCGACGAACAGGAACTCTCCCCAGTAAGAAGCATCGGACTTGATCAGCCACGGCCGGATGCTCGTGATTTTCATCTCAACTACCTTTGCCTGAAAATAGTCAGCTAACGATGTTCTGGACTGGACATTCTATCCGGCCCGAGCGGCGTTGCGCGCTCGCATCTGTTCCAGAATATGCCGGCCCGAACCCTCGACATGGCGGGAAACGAGTTCGGCCGCCTTGTCGGCCTCTCCCGCCTTCACAAGCGCGATGAGTTCGCGGTGCTCGCGCATGATCGCGGCACGTCGCGCCAGCGTGAAGTTGAAACGACGGCTCACGGCTCGCAGCACTTCGCGATGCTTCCACCAAAGCTCGGCGGCGTGGCGGTTGTAGTGCCGTTGGTACATCACGGTGTGGAAAGCGGTATCCAGCTCACTATGCCTGAATGTGTCGGCGAAATTGTTCTCTTCGATCAGGCCCTGGAGACGTTCGAGTTCGGCGATGTCCTCGCCGGTAGCCATGTTCACAAACCATCGTGTCAGGGCTGGCTCGATCAGAACACCGATCTCGTAGATATCCCGGACAAAATCCTGATCTATGGGTCGGACACGCGCCCCGCGGTTGGCGACAAAGGTGACAAATCCTTCGCCGCGCAACAACTGCAGGGCCTCGCGCACAGGATTGGTCGAAGTGCCGTGACGCCGGGCGAGATCGGTGACGACAAGCCGTTCGTTGGGGGCGAGCCGTCCCTCGATGATGTCTTCCCGGATCAATTCATAAAGCGAGGCGCCCTCGCTGGAGGCTCCGATAGGATCGGTCCCCACCGGGGGCATCGCTTTGAAATCGCTTGTTTCGGCCAAGGCCGGCTCCCCATTTTAATACATACCTTGCCCGATATCACACACGGCTTTCGCAAACAATGTACGATTCTGCGCGTTGACAGGCAATCCATGATCTGAAAACGTACCAAGCGATCGAGCGGATACACTGATCTGAAAGAAGCATCCTCGCGATCGAAACGAGCAAGGACCGCTTTAGGGCGGCATGGGAGAACCAGGGAGGATACCTATGACGAGAATTGCCCTCGGCAGTGCCGTCCTGCGCGGCACTGTCGCCACTGCTTTGATCGCATCCCTGACGTCTACATCGGCGCTGGGTGCACCGCCGGTCGACCTGAGCAAGTGGTCGCCGGAATATGTGCGCTCGATTGCGGGCACACAGGATTTTGACACGGCGGCCGATTGCGCCAAGGTCACCCCCCTCGATTACAAGGGGCGACTGACTTTCTGGTATCAGGGCGTGTTCGAGGGCGACCCCGACCTCCTGCGCCAGTACTACAAGGATTTCTTCGAGACCTTCCGCAAAACCTATCCGAACATCCAGCTCGAGGAACAAGCCCTCACCTATAACGATCTTCTCGACAAGTTCCGCACCGCGCTCCTGGGCAATGCCGCGCCGATGGCGGTCCGCCTGCAAATCCTGGGTGGCACCGAGTTCGCCTCAAAGGGGTATCTGCAGCCGCTCAAGCCAGAGGACGTGGGGTATTCGACCGAGGATTTCTGGCCCGGCGCCATGAAGGCCGTGACCTGGGAGGGCGTGACTTACGGCATTCCGACCAACAATGAGACGATGGCGTTCATCTGGAACGCCGACATCTTCAAGCGTGCCGGCCTCGATCCGAACAATCCGCCGGCAACGTGGGACGACGTGGTCAAGTATTCCAAGCAGATCCACGATAAGCTCGGCCTTGCCGGATATGGCCTCGTGGCTCGCAAGAATGCCGGCAATACGCCGTACCGCTTCATGCCACAGCTATGGGCCTATGGCGGCGGCGTCTTCGACGAAGCGACGCCGAATCCAACCTATGAGCAGGTCCAGCTCGATAGCCCGCAAAGCAAGGCAGCGCTGCAAGCCTCCTACGACATGTATGTTCGCGACAAGTCGGTTCCGGTTTCGGCACTCACCAACCAGCAGGCCGATAATCAGCCCCTGTTCGTCGCCGGCCAGCTCGGTATGATGATCTCGCACCCGTCCGATTACAACGTGATGCTCGACCTGCAGAAAAAGGCGACGGGCACCGACAAGGACAAGGCGCAGACGGTCATCGACAACATGCGCTACGGCCTGATCCCGACCGGCCCCGACGGCAAGCGCGCCGTCGTGTTCGGCGGCTCGAACATTCACATCCTGAAGCCCGAATATGTCGAGGGCGGCAAGGTGGACGAGCCGGCTGCAAAGGCCATCATCTGCATGTGGACGAGCCCCGAATGGTCGCTGAAAATGGCCTACGCCGGCTCGAATCCGGGCAACCTCAACGGCTTCAAGACCAAGTGGATGAAGGAACGTCTGGACAACATCAAGTTCCTCGATGTCACGACGTCGATGCTGCCATACGGCATCCCGTTCCCAGCGCTGCCGCAGGCCCCCGAGATCATGAACATCATCATCCCGGACATGCTGCAGAACGCCCTGACCGGAGCGATGACCGTCGACCAGGCAGCGGACGACGCAGCCAAGAGGGTGAGAGAGCTGATGGGCGGACTCTAGCCCAGACCTGACCGGCTGGGCCGATGGTCCAGCCGGTTCGTTCCGAAGAATAAGGGCACGCCACAAGTGACGATCGTGACCGGCAAGGCCGAGGCTCGCCGAAGATTGCAACCCGGTACCGCCGGCGCGCTGCGGAAGATCTGGCAGCATCGCGCGGACTACGCGTACGTGCTCCCGGCGATCGCGGTGATGCTCATCGTCATCGCCTATCCGATCTACTACACGGTCGAGCTGTCGTTCTTTAAGACACCGCCTGGCCTGCAGCTCCGCGATAAGACCTTCATCGGCTTCGACAACTACACGACCATCCTCACCAGTCAGGTGTTCTGGAAAGTCACCTGGAACACTTTGATCTGGACACTGGGGTCAACTTTCATCTCCTTTGTTCTGGGGTTTGCCACAGCGCTGGCGCTCCACCGCGACTTCATCGGCCGTGGCGTCTTGCGCGCTGTCCTGATCATCCCTTGGGTCATCAGTGCCGTCGCCGCCTCCTACATCTGGAAGTGGATCTACCATTCGGACTTCGGAATCATCGGCGCGGTGCTGGTTGGCCTCGGATTGGCCGACCAGCCGCCGAATTTCATCGACAATGTCAGCACGGTGCTGCCCTCCCTGATCGTCGTCAATATCTGGCGCGAGTTTCCGTTCGCCATGATCATGATGATGGCCGGCCTGCAGACAGTCCCCGACCAGTTGCTGCGCGCCGCAAAAGTCGACGGTGCCAATGCATGGCAGCGCTTTTGGCACGTCACCTTCCCGCACTTGCGCAACGTCTCGGTGGTGACGATGCTGCTGCTCGCGGTGGCCAACTTCAATTCCTTCATCATCCCCTGGATCATGACCGGCGGCGGGCCGTCGAATGCATCGCATATCTGGATAACCCATATTTATGAGCTCGCCTTCGGACGGCAGCGCTGGGGCGTGGCATCGGCCTATTCGGTGCTCCTGTTCCTCACACTGATGACGCTGGGCTACTTCTACGTCCGTGCGTTAAGCGGCAACGAGCGGAAAGAGGGGAGCGCATGAGCACGATTGCCGAGACAGCCCCTCGAGCCCAGGCCCGTCGCCGCATGCGCGTCGACGGATGGCGGTGGGCCGGGCGCATATTCCTCGTGTTCATGCTGCTTTATACCGCGTTGCCGATGATCTGGATGCTGATCACCTCGATCAAGTCCGGATTCGCGGCGACACAATTCCCGCCGCAATGGTGGCCGGACGAACCTACCCTCGCCAGCTACCAGAAACTGCTCGATCCGCAGAACAGCGTCGGCCAGGACTTCCTCCGCTTCTTCTGGAACAGCCTTTTCGTGTCGACCGTCACGACAATTCTTTCGGTGATCGTGGCTGTCCCTGCGGCCTACGCGTTTTCGCGCTTCAGTTTCCCCGGCCGGAATTTCCTGTTCTTTGCCGTGCTGCTGCGCAATATGTTCCCGGCGGTGATCTTTCTCGTGCCACTCTTCATCCTGATGCGCGCCATCGGTCTGATAAACACGCACGGCTCGCTGATCCTCACCTATCTCACCTTCGGCCTGCCGCTGGCGATCTGGCTGCTCAAGGGCTTTTACGACAACATCCCGGTGCAGCTTGAGCAGGCGGCGCGCATTGATGGCGCCACACGGTTCCAGGCCTTCATCATGATCGTGATGCCGCTCTCGACGCCGGGGATTATCGCCACCGCAATCTATTCCTTCATCGGCGCGTGGAACGAGTACATCTACGCCTACACCTTCCTCTCCAAGAACGAGCAGTTGACGCTGCCGGTCGGCATCCAACGCTTCTTCTCGGAAAATACGACGGACTTTCCGGGCCTGATGGCGGCGAGCTTCATGATGAGCGTGCCCGTCGTGGTGCTGTTCCTGGTCCTGCAACGATACTTTGTACGCGCCCTTACAGAAGGCGCGGTCAAGCACTAGGGAGTTGCCGATGGCCCACGTGGTCCTCCAAGATCTCGTCAAGAGCTATGGCAGCTTCAAAGCTGTCAACCACGTCTCACTGACGGTCAATGACGGCGAGTTCGTTGCGCTCGTCGGCCCTTCAGGCTGCGGCAAGACAACCACGCTCAATCTCGTCGCCGGGCTGACCCCGATCTCATCGGGCGACATCATCATCGGCGAGCGGGTGGTCAACGACCTCGACCCCAAGGACCGGGACATCGCAATGGTGTTCCAGAACTACGCGCTCTACCCGCAGAAATCGGTCTACAAGAACCTGGCGTTCCCGCTTCAAATGCGCAAACTCCCCAGGGACGAGATCGACAAGAAGGTCAAGGAAGCGGCGCGAGTGCTCGACATGACGCATCTGCTCGAGCGCAAGCCGCGCGAACTTTCGGGCGGACAGCAGCAGCGTGTGGCCCTTGGCCGTGCCCTCGTTCGCGACCCCGCCGTGTTCCTCATGGACGAGCCACTGTCTAACCTCGATGCCAAACTGCGCGTGCAGATGCGGTCGGAGATCAAGCGTTTCCACCAGGACCTCAAGGCGACGATCATCTATGTGACGCACGACCAGCTCGAAGCCGTGACCATGGCTGACAAGATGGCGGTGATGAATGGCGGCTACCTGCAGCAATACGATTCACCGGCGCAGGTCTTTGCCCATCCGGTGAACATGTTCGTGGCCAGCTTCATCGGCAGCCCGGCGATGAGCCTTATTCCGCTAGAGGCCTCGATGGCAAACGGCAACACGGTGTTGACCGGCGCCGAGGGCTGGCGCCTTGAGCTCTCAGCGCGCAATGCCCAGAAGGTGGCGAAAGCGACGACCCGGAAAGTCGTGCTCGGCGCACGTCACTCGACGATCAAGCTCCACAAGAGTGCGGTACCAGGCAGCGTCCCTGCCAAGGCCTATACGGTGGAGCCGACCGGCGACGTCACCTTCGTTCAGGCGTTCCTGTCCGGCGCCATCGTCAACGTCAGCGTGCCGCCGAACATTGCCGTCGCGCCCGACGAGCAGATCTGGCTCGAGTTCGACCAGGAGCGGATGCATCTGTTCGACGGCGAAACTGAAATGGCCCTCAAGGCCAACTGAGATAGGGCGAATGCGCGTGAAACGTGGGCGTGGATGACTGAGAAGCTTAAGATCACCGCGATCAAGCCCTATCCGGTGTGGGTAGGAACCCGCAATCAGATGCTCGTCAAGATCGAGACCGACCAAGGCATCTTCGGCTGGGGCGAGAGCGGCTTGAGCGGTCGCGAGAGGGCCGTGGCCGGCGCGGTCGAGCACTATCGCGAGTTTCTCATCGGCCGCGACCCGATGCAGATCGGGCGGATCTGGCAGGAGGTTTACCGCAGCCAGTACTTCGAAGGCGGGCGAGTCCTTCAGGCGGCGATTTCCGCCATCGACATCGCCCTTCACGACATCAAGGGCAAGGCGCTGGGCGTGCCGGTCTATGAGCTGCTGGGCGGCAAGCAGCGCGACCGCATCCCCACCTTCGCCTCGACCGGCGACGAGGCCGAAGGCGATGTTGCCATCGAACGGGCGCGCGAGCTTCGCGCACAGGGGTGGCAGGCAATCCGCTTCTTCCCTTTCGGGCAAAACAGCAAGGACATCTTCGAGCCGCGCGAGTCCATCGGCGCTACCGCGAGTATGCTGAACAAGGCGCGCGAGGCGCTGGGCGGCGACGTGGTCCTCGGTCTCGACTATCATCATCGGCTGTCGGTGGCAGAGGCGGCGAGCTTCTGCAACAAGCTCGGCCGCGGCGTGCTTGATTTCCTCGAGGAGCCGATACGGGCCGAGACGCCGGAGGCCTATGAATCACTGCGCACGATGACCGACATCCCCTTTGCCATCGGCGAGGAATTTGCCAGCAAGTGGCAGTTCCTGCCCTACATCGAGCGCGGCATCCATCAGTTCAACCGGATCGATGTCTGCAATGTCGGCGGGCTCACCGAGGCGATGAAAATCGCTGGCTGGAGCGAGGCGCATTATGTGGACCTGATGCCGCACAATCCGCTTGGTCCAGTGTGCAC
Organism: Mesorhizobium sp. M1142; assembly: GCF_040318565.1. NCBI lineage: Bacteria > Pseudomonadati > Pseudomonadota > Alphaproteobacteria > Hyphomicrobiales > Phyllobacteriaceae > Mesorhizobium > Mesorhizobium sp. M1142. The sequence goes on along the minus strand of NZ_JAMYMK010000016.1, from coordinate 113,377 downwards.
GGCCGCGACCGTGCATCTCGCTGCAGCGGTACCCAACTTCGCGTGGCTCGAGACCAGGGCGCCCGAAACGAAGCTGGGCTTCGACAATTCCGACTTCTTCCCCGTGCAACCACGGCTCGACGGGACCGATTACCCGGTCGGCGATCTGCCGGGGCTCGGCGTCGAGGTCAACGAAGTTGCGGTCCAGGCGCAAAGTCTGCGTTTCTGGGAAGCGCCTCACCTTAGGCGCCGCGACGGTTCTGTTACGAACTGGTAGTTCCATTCAATCGGAGTCCACAATGACGCATACTTCCGACATCATGCGGCCGCCTAAAGACCTGATCGACGCGCTAAGGGAGATCGGCGCCGCGACGGTGGCCGGCACGCTTGGCCACATGGGCTTCCGCAATCCGCACATGGTCGGTCCGGTGGCGCAAAACCACGGGAAATCGATCGTCGGGCCGGCGTTGACGCTGCAGTTCCTGCCGCAGCGGCCGGACCTCTTCACCGAGGGAGAATATGCCGATCCGGAGACGCAACTGCACCGGCACGTGCTCTATCACGCGCAGGAGGGCGATGTGGTCGTGGTCGACGCGCGCGGCGACATGAGCTCGGGCGTCTTCGGCGATATGATGTCGACCTATTTCAAGGGCAGGGGCGGGGCGGGTATCGTCATCGACGGATGCATGCGCGACCGACCCAATGTCGAAAAGCTCGACCTGCCCCTATGGCTGCGCGGCTGGACGCCAAACTATCATGTGCAGACCAGCATCTATCCCAATGCCGTCAACGTCCCGATTGCCTGCGGCGGTGTCACGGTGATCCCCGGCGACATCATCGTCGCCGACGACGACGGCGTGGTGGTGCTTCCCGTCGTAATGGCCCCGAAGGTGATCGAAGAATCACAGAAGCATCACGATTGGGAGGAGTTCTCGCGAGCGAAGCTCATGGAGGGCGGGCCGTTGCAACGCTACTATCCGTTGCATGACGATGCCCGCGGGGAGTACGAGGAGTGGCGCAAAACAAACCGCCCCGAGAACCCGAGTTAGTCAGCAGGCCTTGGCGATCAGTTTTGCCAGGCAATCGGCAGCCTCAGTCCCCGGCACGCCAAGATCTCTTACACTGTCCATGTGGTTGCGGTTCGGGAGCACATGCGACGTTACCAACGATCCCTGCCGCAGCAAGCTTGCTTTGAATCGATCGGCTTGCTGATGGAAGGGTGGCGTCTCATTGGCTCCGACCAGAACCGTCGTCCTGGTTTGACGATCATGCCGATAGGCCAGAGGTGTGAACGTGGCGACTTCCTCGTCGGTTATTCCAATCTCGTTGGCGAGAAAGGAATCCTGGAGCGGCTTCAAATCGTAGAGCCCGCTCAACAGAAGGGCTGCCCTCACATTCGAGGGGGTATGCTCTCCCTCGAACAGAAACGTTGCAAGATGTGCTCCTGCCGAATGACCACTGACGGTCAGGACCATCGGGTTTCCACCATGATCGGCGATGTTGGCCAGGACCCACTGCTTGGCGCTGCGCACCTGGTCGACGATCGTCGCCATTCTGACCTTGGGCATCAGAGCGTAATCAAGAATGACGGCAATAGCCCCGGCCTGGGTAATCGTCGTCGCCATGTATAAATAATCGCGCTTGGAGAACATTCTCCAGTAGCCGCCGTGGACAAAGATGTGCACTGGCAGGGCCGTTCTTTTGCACGCGGGAAAGAACAGGTCCATGGTTTCGGTCGGATCCGGTCCGTAGGCCACGTCAGCGGTCATCGCAATAGTGGCGCGGGCGGCTTCGCTGCGATCAATGAAGTCCTGCACGATTTCGTCAAAATCCGCGACGTGGTCGCGTATACGAAAGGGATCGCCTTGCATTCTTCTGCTCACATGCTGATGGCGAGGTATTTCGCCTCCATGAATTCCGCAATGCCGTGATGCTGCCCTCCCTCGCGGCCAAGCCCGCTCTGCTTGACGCCGCCGAAGGGGGCTGCCGGATCGGACATCAGCCCGCGGTTGAGAGCAATCATCCCGGCCTCGATCCGGGAGGCCACCCGCATCCCGCGCGCCAGATCGCGCGTGTAGATGTAGGCAGCAAGCCCATATTCAGTGTCATTGGCGCGCGCGATGACCTCGGCCTCGGTTTCGAAGCTGGAGATTGGCGCCACCGGCCCGAATATTTCCTCATGCGCCATCTTTGCCTCGCCTGGCACGTCGCGAAGCACTGTCGGAGGGTAGAAGAAACCACGTCCGGCCAGGACTGAGCCGCCGCACAAGACCCGCGCGCCGCGTGCGACCGCGTCGATGACAAGGCGGTCTATCTTCTCGACCGCCTTTTTCGTAATCATTGGCCCGCATTCCGTGTCCGGATCAGTGCCGGGGCCGACCTTGAGCGACGACATCCGCTTTTCGAGGCCATCCGAGAAGGCTTCGTAGATGCCGGATTGCACGTAGAGGCGGTTCGCGGCCGTGCAGGCCTCGCCGGCGTTGCGCATCTTGGCCACCATTGCGCCATCGAGCGCCGCTTCGAGATCGGCGTCGTCGAACACGATAAAAGGGGCATTGCCTCCGAGCTCCATGGAACACGAAACCACATGCCTGGCAGCTTCTGCCAGCAGCGCGCGACCCACACCCGTCGAACCGGTGAAGGAGAGTTTGCGCACCCGCGGATCGGCCAGCATGGCGGCTGTCAAAGACCCGGGACTGGAGGTTGTCAGGACGTTGACCACCCCCGGTGGAACGCCTGCGTCCTGATAGAGCGCGGCCAGCGCGTAGGCGGTAAGCGGGGTCTCACTGGCCGGCTTCAGGATCACCGTGCATCCAGCGGCAAGTGCCGGCGCGATCTTGCGCGTAGCCATTGCGGCAGGAAAATTCCAGGGCGTGATCAGGACGCAGATGCCGATCGGTTCGTAGTCGACCACGATGCGGTTGGTGCCGGAAGGCGCAGTACCGAATTCACCGGTAATGCGAACAGCCTCCTCGGCATTCCAACGGAAAAACTCCGCGGCGTAAGCGATCTCGCCTCTGGCATCCCGCAGGGCCTTGCCATTTTCCAATGCGATGAGAGTAGCCAGCGCTTCCGATCGTTCCGTCATCAGTTCAAAGCAGCGTCGGAGGATCTCGGAGCGCTTTCGCGGCGACGTTGTCCGCCAGCCATGGGCTGCCTTGGCAGCGGCGGCAACGGCGGCGGCCGCGTCCTCCAAGGTCGCATCGGGTACGGCAGCGATGATGGCTTCCGTCGAGGGATCGATAACCGGAATTACCTTGCCATCCGCGGACTGCCGCCATTGGCCGTCAATATAGAGCCCGTGCGAAATTGTGTGGAAGTCGCTGACGCCCTGATCATCCGACAGAACCTGTGAAAACGTGTTCATCTCGATATTCCCGATTGTTTACACCGCGCAGCTGGCGAGGTCGCCATCAAAGGCGGCCTGGACCAGGCGTCGCATGGACCTCAAATCGAATGGCCGTGGGTTGTTCTTGATGAGGCGCTCGATACCGATCGCTTGTTCCGCCGTCCAATCGAGCTTGTCGGCGGGCAGCCCTAGCTCGGCCAACGAGGGGGTGATCCCGATTGCCCCAAACAGGCGACTGACCTCGCCAATGGTCGCGTCGGCCAACTCGTCCGGCGTCCGGCCCTTTCCATCGAGGCAGAGCGCGCTGGCGATCTCGGCCATCTCGGTCGCTGCGGCTGTTCTGTTGTACTTCATGACATACGGCAACATGGTGGCGACACCCAATCCGTGAGGGGTGTGGGTTATCGCGCCGACCGGGTATTGTACGGCGTGCGCTGCCGCCGTGCCGGCCGTCCCGAACGCGCAGCCGGCTGCAAGTGCGCCCATCATCACGTCGGCCCGGGCGTCCTCGTCAGAAGGCCGGCGGTATGCCGTTTCGAGGCTTCGGCCAAGCAGCTTGATCGCCAGCAGGGCGAAATGATCGGTCAAGGCGGTTTTGCCGATAAAGACATGTGTCTGCGGAAGGCCGGGATCAGTTCCGCGCCTGGCGGCGGTGAAGGCCTCGATTGCATGCGTCAGCGCATCGGCGCCTGCGATAGCCGTCAATCCCGGCGGGCATGTCATCGTAAGTTCAGGGTCGCATATGGCTGCGGCCGCGATCAGATAAGGGCTGGAGATCCCGACCTTCAGTGTGCGATCCGGATCCGAGATCACGGCAACCGGGGTCACTTCAGAGCCGGTTCCGGCTGTCGTCGGCACGGCGATCAACGGCAGCGTTGGACCGGGCACCTTGAACTCGCCGTAGTAATCCTGGAGCTGACCGCCGTGGCTGATGAGCAACGCAGCGCATTTGGCCATGTCGAGACAACTGCCGCCGCCAATGCCGATCACCATGTCGGGCGCGAACTTCCGCGCCTCCTCGACGCAGACGGCAACCGTGTCTCGGGGAACGTCGGGTAGTACTCGGTCATGCACCAGCACATCTATCGCGGCGGCTCGCAGCGCCGCGACAGTCTCCGCGAACGAGCCCGTTGCGGCAAAACGTTCATCGGTGCAGACGAGCGCGCGACGCCCGAGCCTGGCCGCGACAACCGGAATGACGTGGCGTTGGCCCTTCCCGAAGAGGATTTCGCGCGGCAGCCTTATGGCAGCGAAAAGGCTCATGACCTGCATCCTATGACGATGTCTGGAAAGGCTGCGGGCGCGGCACGCTGCTCCCCGCAGGGCCACCGCTAGCGCCATTGCTTCGTCTCGTAACGGCGGCATGATATCCTCTATAAAATCGTATAGGATATAGGATTGCATTGGCTCGAGCATCGTGTTAGCAACTCAATGTGTCAAGAGGCAAAACATGCAGGCCATTAACTTACTCGATGCAGACGATACGAACCTCGGCGGCGGGCGTATCCAGCGCTCCAGCAGCCTGGTTGAGGACGTCTACGAAGCGATTTTTGCGCAACTCATGTCGCTGAAGATTGCGCCGGGCTCGCGCATCACGGTCGACAGCCTGGTCAAGGAATTCAACGTCTCCCATACGCCGATCCGCGAGGCGCTCGGCCGGCTCGAGGGCGAAGGCCTGGTGCTGAAGACGCATCTGATCGGTTACCGCGCTGCGCCGCAGATCACGAAACGGCGGTTCGACGAACTCTACGAGCTTCGCCTGCTGCTAGAGCCTCATGGTGCAGCAAAGGCAGCGGTGCTCATGGATGAGGTAAAGCTCGCAGAACTTCAGAAATCCGCCGGCGTCATGGCGCGCCATGAGGGCAAGGACGAGCGTCTGCGGTATTCCAACTTCGCCCGCCAGGATGCCATTTTCCATGACAAGGTCATGGAATTCGCCAACAACGAACTCGTGCGCGAGACACTGGCTCACCAGCATACCCACTTCCACATATTTCGCCTGATGTTCCATTCGCGCGTCACCGAGGAGGCGCTTGACGAGCATGAGGCCATTCTGGCCGCTTTCGCTGCGGCCGATCCTGCTGCTGCCGAGCAGGCGATGCGTCGCCATATCGAGCATTCCCGCGACCGTTTGTTGTTGGCGTTCGACTGAGACTGTCCCGATGTCCCCGTACCCGCCATCGACGATCATCACGCAGGCCAGTGCCAACGAAGACTACTTCCCCGATTCGGCCTTCTAGAAACTCAAACCTGCCGGGCGAGTACAGGTCTCGCCCGGCCCCGTTGTCACAGGAAAGGAAGTACCATGCCAGGCAAAAAGATCCTGATGCTGACCGGTGAATTCACCGAGGAATACGAAATCTTTGTCTACCAGCAGGCTATGGAAGCGGTGGGCCACACTGTTCACGTCGTGTGCCCAGACAAAAGCGCCGGAGACCTGATCAAAACGTCGCTGCACGATTTCGAGGGCGATCAGACCTACACCGAAAAGCTCGGTCACTATGCACTGATCAACAAGACCTTCTCCGACGCCGAGAAGCAGCTGGAGCAATACCACGCTGTTTACTGCGCCGGCGGTCGTGGGCCCGAATACATCCGCACGGACAAGCGCGTGCAGGCGATGGTGCGTCACTTCCACGAAAGCAAGAAGCCGATTTTCACGATCTGCCACGGCGTGCAGATCCTGATCGCGGTAGATGGCGTCGTGCGTGGCAAGAAGGTCGGTGCACTGGCGGCATGCGAGCCGGAGGTGACGCTTGCGGGCGGAACCTATATCGACCTGTCTCCAACGGAGGCATATGTGGATGGGACGATGGTTTCGGCAAAAGGTTGGACGGCGCTTGCTGCGTTCATCCGCGAATGCCTGAAGGTGCTGGGAACCGAAATCCGCCACGCGTAGACCTTTGCTCCGACGCATCTCAAAGGGGGGTGCGTCGGTCCTTGCTGCAGCCTCCGTAGCTTCTGCCGATAGTCTCCCGAGCTGATAAGCTTCCGGAAGGCACGTCCCTTAGGTAGCGCGGCCATAACGGTCCTTTCGGCCCTGCGCAACTTTGTCGGGAGTCAAAGTATGAGGGAATCCGGACAACTCATCTGCTTACGACGCTACGAAGTCGCACCGCTGTCGGAAGTCGCACAGCTTGAGTATCCGACGTCGCTATTCTATATGATGCGTGATGTTTGATGCGCACCAAGGAGGGCGATATGAGAACCACACTTGCGATCGATGACGATGTCCTGGTCGCGGCCAAGGCCATCGCCCAGCAGCAGGATCGCAGCCTCGGCGAGGTCATCACCGATCTCGCACGGCGCTCGCTGCGCCGGCCTCAAGCCGGCGGCGAGCGTAACGGGATTCCTCTTCTGTCGCCTCGGCCGGACGCACCTCCTGTCACGCTTGAGACGGTCAACGCCTTGCGAGACGAACTGCCTTGACGTTCCTGCTCGACGTCAATGTGCTGGTCGCGCTGATCGATCCTGGCCACGTCGCCCATGACGACGCGCATGGCTGGTTCGAAGTGACCGGTAACGCCGCATGGGCTACGTGTCCCATCACCGAAAACGGCGTCCTGCGCATCGTCGGCAACCAAAGATATCCCAATTGTCCCGGCTCGCCCGCCGTCGTTGCGCAAATCGTTAGCAAGTTGCGGACTCTGCACGGGCACAGCTTCTGGCCCGACGATGTGAGCCTGGTTGGCTCTGGCAACATAGATGCAGCGAAAATCCTGACCTCGGCACAGGTCACCGACACCTATCTTCTCGCGCTCGCCAAGGCGCGTGGCGGCCAGCTTGCAAGCTTTGACCGCAAGCTGCCGGCGGCGGCCGTGAAGGGCGGGAAGTCTGCACTCCACCTGATTCCCACAAGGTAGACCACCGGGGTCTTTGTGTCTGTTCCCGCAGTTGAGATAGGCGTAGCCGCGCAGCACCATCAGGCTGTTGCGCTCAGGCGCAAACGCGCGACCGTTGCTCGAAGGCCCGATTGTCTCGATATGCCGCCTCTCATCGAAAGCGGTTGTTCTTGGGCTCCAGAAAGCCCGGCTCGGATTCTACACCGCGGCCACGATCCAAGGTCGCCTCAGCGTCGTTGGCCGGCTCGCGCTTCTTTCTGTTCCGGCCGCTTTTCCGGCGCCGGCCGTTTCGATGCTGCGCTCGCCGACAGTTGGATACGTGTGGATCGTCCCGACGCGGCTTGTGTCTGCCACGCGACTGCTTTGTCGCCGATGGTCCAATGGGTCGGCTTTACCACGCCGGCCTCGTCGAAGTGATGAGGCGGCATGCCAGCAGCATCTGGCCCCCCAGCATTGCAGCCACCCTTGGCCCGCATATCGGCGCGTTATCGAACTGCCAAGGTCGCTTGTGCCCGTTTCTTTCCGCAAATAGGATTTTAACCGGTTTTCCGGGCCGACCGGCGGTCAAGCGCCTCTGGGCACAAAATGCCTTCCTAGCCAGATGGGGCAGGTTCCCAGGGCGCGGGCGTCGTCGGTCAAAGTTCGGCCAGAAACTTGCGGCGATCCAGGGGCAGCACGGAAACGAGAGACTTTGGCACGTCGAACAACATTGGCAGGTGGTCGAGCGAAGAGGTCAGTTGCCATTCGCGAGCGGCCCCAGAATTCGGACTCCCTGGCCGCGCGCGGCAAATGCGAGCTTACGATCGAGGGTGGCCAGGGGCAACTCGGTTTCGATTGCCAGCGCAAGATAGGCGGCGTCATAGACGCTGAGCCCGTGCGAAGCCGCTAGGCTCAGCACCGCGCCGTCCGACCCGCCGCCCGCGTCCTCTAGCGGCAATCGGCGCAGCCGTGCCATGGTGGTGGCAGCTTCGCCCGCCGCGATGCGGCCACACCGCTCGGCAATCAGTACGACGTTCCGCGCCTCGTGCCAGAACAGAGAAGGGACAGGCGCCCTTGTTCCCGGCAATCGTCGCATCAGGGCGGCCGCCGCCTCGCTGTCTTCATCAGGAAGAATCCAGGCAGCCGCCATGGAAAGGTCGACAACGAAAGGCATCACACGATGATCGCCATCAAGCGCGGCGCCCTTCATCGCGCCAGGCCCGAATTTCGTCCTGCGTCACGGGCTTGGCGCGGGCCCGGGCAGCGCTGATCTCTTCGATCACGGCTTCGACATCGTCGCGCCGTTGAATCCGCGACAGTTTAGCGATGGGATCGTTGCCGCGCGAAATAATCACCTCCTCGCCTGCTTCGACTCTTGAAAGCAGTTCCGAGAGATGCGTCTTGGCCTCGCCAACTTTCACCGTGATGGGCATTTTCTGTCCTTGTACACGTCGGGGCCCCTCGCGGCGAGCCGTGTTCATTGCCGTTGAGCTGAGTGTGGATTGCCCGACAATCGCTGTACACAACAATAGGCGCAATGCTGACGCTTGGTCAATGCTTGGTCAAGTCACTAGGCCTGGACATTGCCGACCCCTCGCAGACCGCAAGGCGGGCCGTCTCTCAACAAGGTGAAGTTGTTCGTTCTGGTGGAACGGGGCTTCTGATCGTGCGCGGTTATCTGGTTTTCGAAGATGCGGAGGCTTGCAACTTGTCGCGGTCAGCGCACTCCAATGGATCGCGAGTGGCCATCTGACCATAAGACGACGACCTGATCACGCGATCCTGTCACCCCTCTCTCGGTAAGGGCAAGATTCCCCAGGCCCGCGGCCCATCTGGACGGTTCGGCCTTGCCCAATTGCCCTTTCAGTTGAAACGATTAGGGCGGAACGTTGCAAGCATGGGATGCGGATTGCCTGAGGCGATTTCTTTGGCAAGCAATTCGCCGACGATCAATCCAAGCGTGGCGCCGCTGTGGCTAAAGGCGACGTGAAGCCCGGCAACGGTCTCGACGGAGCCAAGCACTGGCTCGCCATCGCCGGGGATCGGCTTCGGGCCAACTGCATAGGTAGCGAGTTGGAGCCGCGGATTGCCCTCGAGCACCGCACTAGCCTCCTCGAGCAGTCCTTTGACGGTCTTGTCGTGCACGGTGTAGGTTCCGTCGGAGTTGACCATGACTTCTTCCTCCGACCACGCCGAATCCAAAACAAGTGCGCCATCCGGCGTCGGGCGCACCGCCACGCGGGGCGTATTCAGCACGGCACGGAGCTCGGTCTTGATCGGCTTGGTTTTCAAGAGAAGTGAAATCGGGGTGGCATCGGGGACATGAACTCCGACCGTCGCGAGCATGGCGGGCGTCGCTGGCCCAACGGCAAGGACCACCGCATCCGCCTTTAACGGCATACCGTCGGCAGTGACGACGCCACGCGCGCGACCATCTGTGGCATCTATCCGCACGCGTCCAGCGTTCTGCACGAGTTTGCCGCCGCGGGAGCGGAACTCATTGAGCAGCAGATCGATCAGGCAGGGCAGGTCAACCCATCCTTCGCCAGGATTGAAGATGGCACCCTGCGGGGTGATGGCGCTGGCGTTGACGCCGGGCGCCACTGCGCCGACTTCGGCAGGGCCGAGCAGAAGCGCGTCATACCCGATATCCTGCTCCAGCTGGCAGATGGACGCGATCTGGTTCGCCTCGTCATCCGCATCCCAGGTGAGGCCGCCGTCAAAGCGAAGCCAGGCCGCCGTTTCCGGCCTTGTGGCGGCCAGGGTCCGATAACGGTCGATGCCTGCAAGCCTCAGGCGGTGGTAGGCAGTGTCCGCACGTCGTGCTGAGTTCAGCCAGGAAAGTGAACGGCTGGATGCGCCATTGGCGGGCGCGCCGTCGTTGACAATGGTTACATCAACGCCAAGACGAGCGAGGTGCAACGCGGAAGAGATGCCGAAGATGCCCGCGCCGATAACAACGACATGGCGCGGCTTTGGGAATGCAGTCATAGAGAAATCCTTCTTCGCAGAAGACGGGCTGGAGTTGTTAGATCGCTGCAGAGCGCGGCGGAACTAGTAGTCCGTTAGCTTCTTCATGTAGCGCCGGCCCTCGAGCATCGGCCGGCCGCGCAGACCGGCCAGCTCGTAGGCAAAACGCCACAGAGTGTCGAAGAAGACCAAGGGCACGAGATAGGGTTTGATGCGATTGGACATACCGCTGAGGTCGAGTTCCGCTCCATCGAGCACCAGGGTGTTTTCCCGGCTGCCGTACTTGACAAGGAAGTCGCGGGCGCGTTCCGTGAGGCGCCTCGTTTCGTCCAAGCCCAACATCACGACGAAGCCGGCATCCTTGTCCACCACCTCAAAGGGGCCATGGAAAAACTCGTTGGCGTGTATGGCCTGCGAGTCGTACCATTGCATCTCCATCAACACGCAGATGGCGTAGGAATAGGCCGCGCCATAGCTGGCACCGCTGGCAAGTGTGTAGATCCCCTTGCGCGGCGCGAAACGGGGTGCAAAGGCCCGAAACCGGTCGGCATAGATCCGGTGCGCACGTTCGATGGCCGGCTGAAGATGGCTCAGGCTCATCAGCAGGTCGGCGGTTAGCTTGGCATCCTCCCGAGCATCGATCAGGCCAGCGAGCAACATATAGAGCACGCCGTAATTGCTGTAGGCCGCATCGATTGCTTTGCCCGTCGTGTAGGATGCCTGGTAGGCTACCGGGTGGTCGACCGCCCGCGCGAGGGGCGATGTTTGGTCGAGCGTCATACCGATTGTCGTTGCGCCTCGGTGTTTTGCGTGATTGGCCGCCCGCACGGTCTCCGTGGTGGTTCCTGTCTGCGAACAAAGGACAACGAGCGTGTCAGGTCCCAACCGTCGCGGATCTCGGCAGACGAACTCATCCGCGTTGTAGATGTCGCAGGCGAATGTGCCGCTGTGACGGTCGACGAAGTATTTGCCTGCCATCATGATCGAGAGCGAGCCGCCGCACGCCACGAGGAATAGGTGCGAAAATCGCTTGCCCGTCGTAGCGGTCAGGGCGCGTTCCACGTCGGCGGGCAGGGCGGAAATCATGAGCTTCCTCGTCTCGTTGACAAGCTTGGCCGGGGGCACAATTGACAGATAGTGGTGATTGTGCGAACGTTCTCATATCCTTTAAACTGAAAGTCATGCAATGGTCAAGATTGCCGCGATGGGTGATAACGTGGTCGATTGTTATCTTGCTCGCGGCGAGATGTTCCCCGGAGGAAACTGCCTCAATGTCTCGGTCTATGTGAGCCGCTTCGGCGGGCAGTCGGCCTATGTTGGAGCGATCGGCAAAGACCGGGCCGGGGACCTGATCTGCGCTGCACTGGCGTCGGAACGCGTGGACGTCACCCGATTGCGTCGCCTCGAAGGGTCGACTGCCTACTGCCTCATAGGTCACCGAAACGCTGATCGGATTTTCCTGGACTTCGACCTCGGCGTCTCGATGTTCACGCCAACGCAAGAAGATCTGGATTTTCTCTCGGGCTTTCAGGCCGTCCACATCGGCCAATCCAGCGGGTTAGACCCGTGGGTTGCCGCGGTATCGAGCAAATCCCTGTTATCTTACGATTTTTCTACACGGCGGGAGCCGGGACACCGGCGCGAGATTGGGCGCTATTGCTATCTGGCCTCCGTCTCGGGCGACGGTCTCAACGACGATAAATTGGCTGCAATCGTATCCGAACTGCTTGCATGTGGTTCAAAATGGGTTCTGGTGACTCGAGGTCGAGCTGGCGCGGTGCTTCACAGCGACACCGTCTCCTACAGCACCCCGGCGCGGCTGGTCGAACCCGTCGACACCCTGGGCGCGGGCGACACCTTCATCGCCAGAACGCTATTCGGCCTGCTTAAGGAAGAGGTGCCTCAAGACATTCTCGGCCATGCCGCGGAGGCGGCGGCCGCTACCTGCCAGTACTACGGGGCGATCGGCCACGCGACAGCAATCGAGTTAGGAAAGATGACGCCGGAGATCCTTCGCGGAGCTAGGCACGCTCAAGACTGGAAACCGTCTAGCAGCGAAATTCTCCGAAGCAATTGACGCGAGAAATGGACAATGCTAGTGAAAATGATAACGTTCTCACCTATCTGACCAAAACGCCACCTAAGAGCGTTTAAATGAGACGTCGAGTGGGATCGCAGGGCCGAGTTCGGCCAATCGTAAGAGGAGAAGACATGCAAACGAATTCGAGCAGGCGCCAACTGGTGAAATCCGGTCTGGCGCTGACGATCGCGCTGTTGACAGGACTTGGCACGTTGGCCTCGTCAACGCAGGCAAACGCGGCCGACAACCCCTACAACCTCATCGACCCGACGGTGATCAGCGTCGGAACCATGGGCGATGCGAAACCCTACGTCTTCACCGACGCCAACGGTAATTTCACGGGCTTCGACGCTGAACTCTTCCGCGACGTAGCGCGCCGGCTCGGGTTCAAGGAAGAGCAGGTCGTTTTCACCGGGCAGGAATTCTCGGCGCTGCTGCCATCCGTGGCCAACGGCCGCTTCGACGTCGCTGTCGCCGCCATTGGCACGACCGCGGAGCGCAAGAAGACCGTGGATTTTGGCGACGGCTATCTCGCCGGCTACCTGTCGATCATTTCGGCTGATCCGGCACTGACGAGCAATGAGAGCACCGCCGGAAAGCGCATCGGCGTGATCCAGGGAACGCTGCAGGAAATCTATGCCGAGAAGAATCTGAAGGGCGACATTGTCAAATTCCCCGACAACAACACTGCGGTGGCGGCGCTGAATAACGGGACGATCGATGGCCACTTCACTGATTATGAGTCGGCCAAGCAGTATGTGGAGCGCTATAAGAACCTGAAGATAACAATGAACGTGCCGTCCTTCGATGCGCCGGCCGGGTTCGTGGTCAAGAAAGGCAACGATGCCTTCCGCGAGGCGCTCAACAAGGCGCTGCGCGAGGCCATGGACGATGGCACCTGGAAACGGCTGCATGAGAAGTGGTTCCCGGGCACTCCGATGCCCGATCAATATCTGCCCAAGAAGTAAATTCGCGCGTATTCATTTTCGTTTCCGGCCGGGCCCGTGAGCAACGGTGCCCGGCCGAGTTATAGATGGACTTGATATGAGCTGGTTCGATACCTTCGCCCGCAGCTTCCTTGATTTCCAGGCGATGGCAGAAGTTCTGCCAAACATGGTGATGGTCGGCCTCAAGAACACTTTGATCCTGGCCCTTGCCTCGACGTTTTTCGGGACGCTGATCGGTATCGTCCTCGCAGTCATGGGGATTTCGGAGAACCGGCCGCTGAAACTCCTTGCGCGGGTCTACACCGATATCTTCCGCGGGCTTCCTGCTATTGTCACGATCCTGATCATTGGCCAAGGCTTCGCGCGGTTGGGCCGAGATCTGTTCGGTCCATCGCCTTATCCGCTGGGCATTCTGGCGCTCAGCCTGATCGCCGGCGCCTATATCGGAGAGATTTTCCGCGCCGGCATCCAGAGCGTCGAGCGTGGTCAGATCGACGCCACCCGCACTCTCGGTATGACGTACGGCCAAGGCATGCGCCTGGTGGTGATCCCGCAAGGCATCCGCCGCGTCCTGCCCGCACTGGTCAACCAGTTCATCGGTAACGTCAAGGACTCCAGCCTGGTCTATTTCCTTGGCCTTCTCGCCTCCGAACGCGAACTGTTCCGCGTCGGCCAAGACCAGGCCGTGCTGACCGGCAACTTGTCACCGCTGTTGCTGGCCGGCGTGTTCTATCTCGTGATCACGGTGCCGCTGACCCACCTCGTCAATTACATCGACGCGCGCATGCGCGTCGGCAAACGTATCACCGCTGTGCAGAGCGGCCTCAAGGAAGTCGCCGAGCTTGCCGAGGCGGTCGTGCCGGGCGCAGCGAAATTGCCCGCAGCGGCGCCCACCCGCTTCAAGGGCGGCGGCATCGAGGTCAAGAATATCGACATGGCCTATGGCGCCGTCCAGGTGCTCCATGACGTCAGTCTGAAAGTGGAGCCCGGGACTGTCACCTGTCTCATCGGGCCGTCCGGCTCGGGCAAGTCGACCTTGCTGCGTTGCCTCAACCGCCTCGTAGAGTGTCGAGCCGGTGACATTCTACTCGATGGCGAAAGCATCTACAAACAGACCCCTGACCAACTCCGGCGGCGCGTCGGCATGGTTTTCCAGCAGTTCAATCTGTTTCCCGACCGCAGCGCGCTCGCCAACATCACCCTGGCGCTGCGCAAAGTTAAACGCATGTCGCGCGAGGAGGCTGAGGGGGCGGCCTTAGCGAGGCTGCATGAAGTCGGACTGCTGGAGCGCAAAGACCATCGGCCGGCCAATCTCTCGGGCGGGCAACAGCAGCGGGTAGCCATCGCGCGCGCCCTGGCCCTCGAACCCGAAATTATGCTGTTCGACGAAGTCACCAGTGCGCTCGATCCGGAATTGGTCAAAGGTGTCCTGAACTTGATGGCCGACCTCGGACGGGGCGGGATGACGATGGTCGTCGTTACACACGAGATGAACTTCGCTCGCAAGGTCGCGAACCAGGTCGTATTCATGGACGAGGGGCGGATTGTCGAGGCAGGACGACCAGAGGACCTTTTCGACAATCCGCAGAGTCCACGTCTTCGGCGCTTTTTGTCAGAGGTGCTGTGATTGCAATGGTGTGCGCAACGGCGGCTGTTGCGGTGTTCGGCCTTGCGGGGCTGGCTTAACTGCCGCTAGGTCGCCGTCATGCGCGCGCGTGACGGCGGGGTTTGCCGAGTGACTCAAAGATCGTCGAAAAATGCAACTATCATAGAGGTCGCTCGCCGGGCCGGGGTGAGTTCCGCCACCGCCGGGCGTGTCCTTGGTGGCTACGGCTACAGCAGCTCCGAGGTTCAGGAGAAGGTGCGCGCCGCCGCAGCTGCGCTGGGCTATCGCCCCAATCGTCTGGCCAAAGGCCTGATCACCGGTAAGACGCAGACTATCGGAGTTGTGGTTGGCGACATCGAAAGCCCATTCTACGCCAGCGTGCTGCGCGGAATAGGGGATGTCGCGCGCCGTGGCGGCTTCGGGGTAATCGTCACGAATAGTGACGAAAATGCCGAACTCGAGCGAGAGGCGGTGCAGCTCCTGCTGGAAAAGCAGGTCGACGGTTTAGTTGTCTCGTCGACTTTCGTGGACGAACCGGATCATCTTCGTGAGGCAGTCGCAGCCCGCTGTCCCGTCGTGCAGTTTGACCGCATGGTCGCGGGCCTGGAAACCGATACAGTGGTGGTCGACAATGTTTCCATAACGCGTAGCAGCATCGCGGCGATGATCGGCGCCGGACACAGCCGCATCGGAATTCTGGCGGAGCTCGGACCGGGCCAACGCGATGATGTTGGCTCGTTTGTGGCAAACGCCGATCTCTCCAGCGCTGATATTCGCTATCATCATCCAAGCTGGCAAAGGCTATTGGGTTACCTCGAAGCCCATCGCGCTGCGGGCATTACACCGGATCCGCAGTTGATCCGCCGCGTGGCGATCTATTCTAGCGAGGCGGCCCGCAAGGAGGCACTCGACCTGCTGACAATGCGCAATGCGCCGTCCGCCCTGTTTACCGCCGATGGCATGATGTCGACAGGCGTTCTGGAGGCGACATCGGCACTGAAGCTTGCGATCCCGGGAAACCTTTCGCTGCTTTGCTTCGACGATCTCGACTGGATGCAATTCGTCGCCCACGGCATCACAGCCATCGCGCAGCCAGCACAATTGATCGGAGCGGCGGCGGCGGAGCTTCTCTTGAGGAGGTTAGGGGAGGCCAGTTTGCCTTTCGAGCACCGTGTGCTGGCGGCCCGCTTGGTGGAGCGTAATTCAATTGCGGTTCACCGCAACCGCGAGGCCGTCTGATCTCCGGCCGCGACGGTCTGGCTGGAGCTGAATTGCAGCGCGTCTATGCCGAGGTTGAGGCCATGCACGGATATTGACGTGTCGTATGTCTCTTCGCTTGCCTACAACAACATCGGCCATCGGGATCGGCTCGGCTGAATGACAGCCCAGGCGGACTGCTGGGCACGACTACTACTGCTTGCGATGCCTCGGCGTAAGCTGCGCAAGAAAACGGGTGAGAACATCCGGGTTCCGATTGCGGATCTCGATGTCGCTCTTGCGCCGGATTGCGCCGCGTACAAGTCTGGCGCCGAGATAGCGGAACGGCTCTGGAGGCAATGCCAGCCGCCGGTCGATGCCGACAAGACCGCTGGCGCTCCGCCGGTCCTTGCGCTGAGCACCAGACTGGCGAGCACGCGGCCGCCGATGGGCGTCTGTGCAATGCCGGTTCCGTTGAAGCCCATGCCATAGAAGATGCGGGATGACCGCGCAGATGATCGAAGACGGGAACATGCTCGGGCGCGAGCTAAAGCGATCTTAGCTATGCCTCAGAGTCCTGTCGGATCCGCCAACAATTCGCAAAGTGTTCGGGGTTCCAGTCGGGAGGCCGCCAGCGGCTAATCACCCAATCGAGGGATATAGCTGCGGTGCCTACAGCACGAGCTCCTTTTTCAAATGCACCAGTTCATTTTTTTGCAAAATTCGCGTGAAACAGCCGCTGTCGCCAGACAGAACAGCCCAAGCGAGCCGGCCCCAAGCCGCGCGGGAGCGTTCAAGCCGTTTCCTGTAACGGAGCATCGCGCGCAAAGCTTCGCCGCAGCCAATCGAGAACAGCATAGAGACCGAACTTGTATGCGTGCGAACCCAAGGTGCGGCGAACATCAAAGCTGCGGCATCTTGATGGAAATGGGACCCAATGGTCCGTCTGCAGGGGTAGCCAATAACTTGCCAAGGCTGCGCTGTTGACGGGCTCAGGTCTCGTATCGAAAGAGCCACCTGGATTTACGCCGATTTTCTTCGGCGACGGTATGGTGATCAGGTGATCAGGTGATCAGCCCATTTGCGCGAGCGGAAATCCAGGAGCGCTTCGGCTATTCCAACACGGCAAGCGTTGACAGCAGAGAGAGTGAGTTTGAAGACGCAGACTTCTCGTCGCAATGTCGTCTGGGTTCAACGCTCAATCGACCACGCTCAGCAGTGAAATTGCGGCAAGTGGTCTCAAGACAGTTCCACTGTCAGTGGCAGGCCGGGTGTCAAGATCGCCTTCTGAGTCATCGGACGAGGCAACACTCGCTAATTCGAATTGGCGGGCGCGGAGGAATACTGGTTTTTGCCTGTTGCCCTTGCTCGGCCCCGCCAATGCGATCCGTCGGGAAGTTTAGCCGATAATTCGCCTTGAGTCAGTGCGGCGATAAGTAGAGAGCAATCGAGTTCCTCACGGAACGGAACCTTCAGGTCACTCTGAGCTGCCATCCGAAGCGATCTCAATCTTGCTGTCTTCTCGGTGCGTTCGGCATGCTCAGCTTCGGCAATGACCTTCGCGGAGCGGATAAGCTTTCTATTTTCCAGCCAACACATGTGTTCGATCCTGCAAAATTTCTTCTTGGAGCTTGCCGCAGCTTTTCCGCGCGTTGCGCGGCGATCAGCCCAGTTCGGATCCAATTCCGCTTTTCCGCTCGCTAAGCCCTCTCTGGCGCCAATACGTCGTCATGCCCTCTCTCTTCGAGGTTGTCGCCCTTCATTGTAATGAATTCGGTTGATTGGTGATGGTGCCGCTCCCGCCAAACGGCGCGGGCCGTTGGCTGGCAATAGCGGTCGGGCCTAATCGAAGTCTCGCAGACAGTTCCTATTCGCGCAAAATGACACGAAGCATCTTCTGCCCGAATTGAGCCTCGCTCGCCGGGAGCGGCAGCTCTAGCCGTTGACGAACGCCATCAGCAACTCCGGTTCGGGTACGGGCGCCCGTACTATATTCAATTGACCTCTATACCGAAGTTCGCCGGCCCCGATGACAAAGCCGCTGGCGATCGGTACTTCGCCGGCGTCGAGTTGGGCAAAGATGTCGGCGACATTAAGATCCAGCGCCAGCTTGAGATTTAGTCGTGCATCATTGTTTGCTCCGATCGGCAACTGACGCTTGACTAATTGCTGGAACGAAGCATTGAACGTCAGGATCTTCTTCGATGACGCCAAGGCAAAAGCGGGCGAGGGGCAGGCAAGCAAGATGGCATTGATCGTCCTGATCGATGCAAGCTTCCGCAGGACGATGTTTTCATCGGCGAGCCCGTTTATGCAAGCCACCCGTATCGCCGATGTCAGGTTACCAGTGTTGGTCGCACTTTCGGCGATCTCCTCGATCAGCATGCCGATCGTGCATTTCCTACTTTCAGCCATCTGCTTCAGAGATATCCAAAAAGCCTTTTCCAGACGGATGCCGCGGCGTATGCCGCCACGCGCGACCACCCGGAATTCCAGCCCGAAATCCTCTTTCGTGATCGTTAGAAGCAGCCGATCACGATTGGTGGGAGGAGAGGTGGCGATATCGCTCACTCATGATCTCCTGACGCCTTGATGATCGGCTTCAAAAGGTAACTCAGAGTCGTATTGCGACCCGTCTCGATGTCGACTGAGCACATCATGCCCCCGAATGACCGAATAAGTCTTGCCTCCCTTTCGAGCGTCGATTCGTCTGTCGCGACACGCGTGACGCCAAAAGTGGCGGACGATCTTGTCTGGCAAGCATTCGCTACGCTCCCGTATCCCGCTCTAATCGATCTTGCGATAATACACCTTGCCGTCGGGCTGCTCTATGCGCCGGTAGGAGGAACTTGGGGCAGGAGGCACCGGTGCTGCGCTCCTCCTTTTGGGCGGGCGTGGTGCTTCGACGATACTGTGTTCGGTCGCTTCTTCACCATCGAGATCGCTGAGCGGCTCCGCCGTGGCGCTGGTCGTCTCAACAAGAGGCTCCGCCACGCTAGAAACGTCGTCGTGGACGACCGGTAAGTTCGGTTCAATCCGGGCAATGCTGCCGTTGATCTGGCTGAAGCTACCCTGCAGTTGATTGTCCAGTTTTTCGAACCGGCTTTGAAAGCCGTTATTGACGGTGTCGAGCCGGGCCGCAATCCGTTGCTCGAACAATCCGAGCTGTTCCAGCCTCCCTTCGACAGAGCGCAGATCGTTGATGCTGCGGAAGAGATAGGCGGCGGCTGTTAAATTTGCTCCCGTGATCAGCAAGGCGCCTGCGGCGACAACGCCGATCATCCTGGCATTGCTCGGTTTCCCAGCGACAGCTTGTTCGAATGCTTGGGTCGCCGGCCCAATGTCGATCGCCGGCATGTCCGGGTCGCTAATCATCGTCATTGGACCACCACCTTTGCACCGACCGAAACGCGCTTGAAAAGATCGATCACATCGGTGTTGGTAAGACGAAAGCATCCCGATGTGCCGTCGAAGCCAACCCCTGAAGGGTCGTTGGTGCCGTGTATGCGATAAAGCGTGTCGTGTCCGTCTCGGGATAAGTAGAGCGCCCGTGCGCCGAGCGGATTGTAGGGACCGGCCGGCACCATATCCGGCAGCTCCGGCTGGCGCGCGCGCATTTCTCTCGGTGGGCGCCATTCCGGCCATTCGGTTTTCGCCCCCACTTCAACGGTGCCGGTCCAGCCAAATCCGTCACGCCCGACGCTGATCTGGTAGCGCAGCGCCTCACCCTCTCGGGTCACAAGATAGAGCGCCTTCTCCTGCTTGCGGACAATGATCGTGCCCGGCTGTTCCGCGGTTTGGAAAACAACGAACTTGCGCAGGCTGGCGCCCATGGCTGGCAGCGGCGGCTGGTCCGATAGCGCGGAGCGGGCATCGGCGCAGTCCCAGGCCGATGCCCCCAATGCCAGGCCCATGATGCAGGCGCCCGCAAGCGTTGGAACGAAGCGATATCTATCGGGCAGTGTCATCGAGCCGCTCTTTGAACATCCGCTTCAAATCCTTGTTGAAGCGTGCCCGCCCGTCCACTTCGGAAGGCATGATGGCTCGGTTCAGCGCATCGGTCAGCAGCGCATTGTCCAGGGCAACCGATTTGATGTGCGGTGCCTTGAATATCTTTTCGAGTTCGCTGCGCGAAAAGTGGTTGCCGAACCATTTGCGCCTGTGCTTGTTGGCGACCAGCGTGATGTTCACCGAATTGCCGCGCAAATCGCGGATCTTCTTGTAGAGCCGCTTGCCCTGCCGCAGCGAGGCGACGTTGAGCTCGAACACGATGAAGATCGCGTCGCTCGTGGAAAGCACAGGATTCTGCCAGGGAGTTTCGATGTTGGGCAGGTCGATGACGATGTCATCGAAGCGATAGGCGACGAGGTCCAGCAGCCGGAACACGAAATCCGCGCCCTGCGGCTCGAATGGCAGTTGCGGCCTTTCGAAGGCGTACAGCGTCAGGCCGGACGGGCGCGAGAGCTTGATAACGTCCATCAGTTCGACATCGAGCCTTTCCGGCTGGCCGATGATGCCGGCAAGGTCGAACTGGTTGAAGAGGTTGAGATAGGCGCCACAATTGGCACTTTGGAAATCGAGGTCGACGAGGCAGGTTGAAGCTGCACGTTCGGTGGATTTTGAGGCCAGGAAGTCCGCGGCCGACAAAGCGAGCGTCGTGGCGCCGGCCCCGCCGCTAGCGCTGATGAAGGTGATGATGCGGCTCTTGGTGCCCTGGTTGCCGGTGTCGTGGAAGGTGACCGCATTCAGAAGCTCCTTGGCATCGACGGGTTTGTGCAGCCAGTCCGAGGCGTTCATCCGCACCAGGATGCGCGTCTGTTCAGAGGTCAGCTCGTCTGAAACCGCAATCAGCGGCACGGCCGCCCACAGGGCGCGCCCCTCGACAATGCCGGGCTTGCCAAGCAGCTCGCCATTGGCAAGGTCGAGGATTACGATGCCCGGCCGCGTGTCGGGGGTCGGGCCTTTGAGAAAGTCATCCGTTTCGGAAATCCGGACGTCATAAATAGCCAGCGCGTCGAGCCGCGTCGCCACCTCGTGCTTGAACTGTGAATCCGACGAGAACAGGGCGACCTGCTTTCGTTTGGTTGGGAGAACCTTGGTGTTGATGGCGTTCATGGTGATGTGCTCTTCAGGTCTTCGCCCGTAACCGTGCTTAGCATGGACGGCATGGTGACGTTGGCAAAGCCCATCAGCCCTTGCAGAAAGAAGAACTGAAAGGTCACGTTTTGAAGACTTACGGTGATTGTTGGCACCGGTCCCCCCGGCCGGGTCTGATAGCCCAAGCCAGTGGCGCTGTAGGTGACCACCACATTGTCGCGGCGCAAGCGCGGAAAGAAATGGCACATCCCGGGCCGTTGATTTGCTGCAAGTGGGGGACAGGCATCATCGTTGGTGTTTGCCGTGTCCCCGCGAAAGACACGGCTGAAGTTGGCGGCATTGAATGTGCCGCCGTTGGTGCAAGCCCCTGTGCCAGCCGTATATGTGCAGACAAAGGGGCCATATGCCGCGGCAACGACTGGCGCACCCGGTGTCGTCGTCGGCGCCGCAGTCGCAAGGGCCGTCGCAATGGGGTCTGAAATCGAGGCCAGCCGGGCGCCGAGCTGGACCGCCTTGGTAGCAGCGTTCCATTGGTAGAAGGCGTGAGCGAAATCAACGAAACCGAGGACAAGGGCAAACAGCAGCGTCGAAACGATAGTCATTTCGACCATCGCCGCGCCGTCGTCCGATTCCGCAAAACGCTTGATCATGATCAGAACCGGATCAGCCGCTCCTCGTGAGAGCCGTTCAGCGTGATTGGGCCGATGCCGATGATCGACAGCATGCCGACCCCGCTGTACGCCAGGGTACCCGCAGCCCTGACGATACAGACCTGCGCGGTGGTTGATCGATATTGGGCGACGCCGGCGACCACAGCATCGTGGCAAGAACCGGCGGCAGCGATTGTCACCGTCACATTCGATTTCTGCCAGCCGCTGACGCGTGCACTGCCGGCTCCCGCCGCATTGCCGAACACAGCGATATTTGCAGCGATATCGGCGCAGTTGACCGCCGCAAGCCCCGCTTGTGTATACAATTGGCTGTTGCAGCGCGCGGCGAAGCGGCTTGCATCTGAAAGTCCGGCTTCCATCAAGAGTTTTTCGTGAATCAGATTGCCGAACTCGAACACGCCACCCGCCAAAATCAGCATCAGCGGCGTGATCAGCGTCATTTCGATGAGCACTGCACCGCGTTGATCGCATCGAAATCTATCGAGATGGCGCAATAGCATTCCAATCATCGCCATCACCGGTAAAGCTGAGCTTCGTCGCGGAGGAAATTGTCTAGCGTGCCCTGGCCGCCACCCCCAGTAATGTCAACCAATTCAACCATCACGGATGCGTCTTCCGATGGCGACGCAACCGGTTCAGTGAGTAAAAAGCTTGCAAAAGCTTCCACCGGCAGATCCGTGCTGTGGCCGGACAGATCGCTGCCGGCAGCCTGGAGTGCATTGCAGTTCAGGATCGCGCCGTAAATCAGCCGACGGTCAACCGTCGTGACAGGGGGTTGGCAAGCTGCCGACGGGGTTCCGATCTCTCCACCGCTCGACGCCGTGCCTACCAACCCGGCCGATATCTCGTAACGGTAGACCTGATAGCGCGTCGGCTTGGTCGTATTCCATGAGGATGGATAGGCAGCGGAGCCAAAGTTGGTGCTCCAGTAACCAGAGAAATTCCAATTTCCATCGCCCATTCGGCCGCCGAGGTATGGAGTGGTCGCGTCGCGCGGAAGGCCCATTGTTCCAGCTTCGGTGAATGAAAGTTGGTTCATGGAAGGACATTGGTTTGCGCTCCCTCGGGTCTTGATTGCCCCTTTGCGGACGTTCGCGGCTGGACCGTATTCGGCACTATTAAAATGGTTGCCGCTTGCCGCAATGCCGAAACGAACATTGAAGGCGTCTTGCACTGGGCCGGCGTTCTGGCCAGTCTTCGTGCTAACGCTAGCGGAGCTGTAGCAACCAATCGGCCTTGATGTTGCAATCGTTTGCGCGAGAGCTTGAGCACCGTTCCCCACACCGGCCGGAGGTTCGAGGAAGCCGAAGTTACCAGGACCAGCGGCAGCCCCGTTTCCGACCTTCCTCAGTTCGATCAGTCGACGATGTACAGCCGGATTTGCGATGGCTTGCTCAAGTGTGTATCCGCCCGCTGCATTCGTCCCATTCACCGTCTCGTAGGGGTTGCACATAAAGACCGGGTTGAAATCGCAGACGCCGGAGGTGAAGCCCGCCACAGCGACTGCGCCGACATTGAAACTGTTGCTGGCGCCGGATGACAAGAAGGAAGCCGGGAAGATTGCGGCAAACCCGACCGGGGTTACAGTGACTTCAACAAAACGGGCAAGTTTGGCGTCATTCAGCTCGTCGGTGATCACATTGACGGGGACAATCGGGAGATTGTCGGTGGCCGGCAACGAGCGAAGATAACGGCGTGTTACTCCGGCGGAAGCGAGCGTTTGAGGAGGCCCGGCGGTCGAGAAGGTGTATCGATTGCTTACCAGCGTAGCGATCGCCCTGTCAGCACGGCTGATAGAGTCCGACGTCCCATCCAGCTCAGCCGCGCCTGCCAGCGCAAACGCATCAGCCCCCTTCTGCAGATCGTTGTGCAGATTGTTGACCCGGCTCATGTCGATCGCCAGCAGGGAAAATCCGATGATCGCCGGCAGCATGATGCTGACCAGTATCAGCGCTATTCCCCTCTGATCATGCCAGAACGCGCGAACAATACGCAGCATGGCCTTGCTCTTTTGCTCTTTGGCGCCAGGATCCCTCGTTTACCTGACGCGCTGATCCTTCCGTTCAATCCGCTGTGTCTTTCGGCGTCCCGACATTGACCGTTATCGCTGGCGGCGGCGGCGGTGGCGGTGGGAACTTGTAACTCTGGGCAAGAGCAGCAGCGCGCGCGCCATCCCCTTCAATAGCGGTCTTTTTCGACGCCGGATTGAGCGGGTCGACCGTCTGCAGAAGCGAATTGTATTTCTGGGTGTCGCCCGCGGCCAATGTCACCGTGTCGTAGCGGTTCAGATAGTCGGCGCAGCCCGTCAGCCCGCTGGCGCACAAAAGCATGATCAACACCCTATTTCTTGACATAGATCATCTTGTCCTTGGATTTCACGTCGAGCATGTGGCCATAGGGGCCGACGACGCCTTCGCCTACTTCATATTTGCGCACCATGTCCTTGGTTACTTCCAGTTGGCCAAGCACGAAGAATTCCGGGTCGTTGGCCGGCCGTGTCTTGTCGAGTGGGGTCGCCAGTTGCTCGCCGGGCTTCACTGGGCGAACAATATGCGGGGTGACGATGACGACCAGTTCGGTCTCTTCCTTCTGATTGCTTGAATTGTGGAACAGCGCGCCGACAATCGGCACTTGGCCGAGCCATGGCACCTGCCTCTGGATCTTGGTATTCTTGCTGGACAAGAGTCCGCCGACGGCGAAACTCTGGCCGTCGCGCAACTCGACGACGGTCGCCAGCTTGCGGGTGGTGAAGATCGGGTCGCCGGCCGGCGTGAAGCCGTTCAGGTCGCTTACCTCCGGCGCGAGCTTGATATGGATCTTGTCGTCGTTGAGCACGATAGGCGTGAACTGCAGATTCACGCCGAACTGCTTGTACACAATGTTGATCTGGCCATCGCTGTCGAGGCTGCGGATGGGTACTTCGCCGCCGGCGTTGAAGCTGGCCGGCTCGCCGGAAAGTGTGGTGAGATTGGGTTCGGCCAACATGCGCACGACACCCTTTGCCTCAAGCGCCTCGATGATCAGATCGACCTTGATGTTGCTGTCGATGACGCGAGTGATCAGCGCCGCGAATGGATTGGTGTTCGACAGCAGGCCACTGAGCAGATCGCCCGGTCCGAGCACCACGTTGTCTTCGTCGACGGCGGCAATGCCCGTTCCAGTTCGGGTCGTTCCGCTGTTGTTCGTGCTCCTGATCGACACACCAAGATCGCGACCGGCATTGCGCTTGGCCTCGAGCACGCGCACTTCCAGATTTACTTGCTGGCTGTCATCAACGGTAACGGCATTGATAATCGCGTCGGGACCGTATTGCTGGGCCACTTCCAGGATCGACGCCAGCGTGGCGCCGTCCTTCACATGCCCGCCAAGCCGGACCTTGCCATTGACCGAGCCGATATCGATCCGCGATCTGGGCGCTACCTGCCGAATTGCCTGGGCCATATCATTGACGTCGACGCCGACCTCGATCTGGATTACGCCAAGCGAGCGCTTGTCTTCGGAAAAGAGATTGACGGTGGTGGTACCGGCGCCCTTGGCAATGACATAGAGCGTCTTGTCGGTCATCGGCTGGGCATCTGCGATCTTCTCGTCGGCGACGACTATATCGCCAAGAGTGGCATTCACCTCAATCGTCAGCGATTGCGACATGGGCAGGAAGACACGATGGACCCTGGGGTTCGACACGTCGATACGGCGATCGGCTGCCGTAGCCTCAAGGCCGATCGGCAGAAATATCACCGAACAAGCCAGCGCGGCAGCTGCCAGTGTTTCCCGAACCGTTCGCATCTACCTTCCCCCCTTTGGCGGCTCTACGGACGCTCTTCATCGCAATATACCAGAGTTATCTTTGTCGCGGTACGTCATATCTTTCGAGCTTCACCCCTCGAAAGACTCCGATCGTTGCACGGGAAGACGGCTCCGGCTGCACATATTTGATCACTTCCTTAACGGCCGCTTGCACTTCGGGTGCCGAGGCCACGGCCGGAGCAGGCTTTGCTTTGCTCAAGTCGTCGAGCCGGCTTCCGACCCGTTCCACGGCCTCAGTCAGGCCATTGAGCCTGTCGTCCGCGCGTTTGCGCTCGGCTGCCGCTGCAGCATCGGCGGTCGCCTGCCTGGCGAGTTCGGCCTGCCTGGCTGCGACCTCGGCCGGCGTTTCGCCGGTCAGGTCGGAAAGCGTAATGCGTTGGGTGATCTCGTCTTTGCCGGCGGCTGCCTGGCGAAGCGCCAGCGACAACTGGCCGGCGCCGGCGGCCAGCGTCAGTTTTTGGGCGTCTTTGGTGCTAGCCTCGACGGTCACCGATTTCACCACCGTCGGGCTGTCCGTGCTTTCATCGGCGACCTGGTCGACGGCGAGCACCTTCATGCTCTGCAACAGCACGTCAACGAAACTCTGGTCCGCACCTCCTGGGTTGCGCACGGTGCGCGTCAAGAGCACATCGACCCGATCACCTGGGAAGACGAATCCTGCGACCCCGAGGACATCGTTGACTCTGATGGAAACAGCTTTCATGCCTTCGCCGAGCACCGCCGACAGCGTGGCGCGCTGGCCGGGGCCGGTAATCTTGGTGGCGAGAACGGGTTCATTGGCGCCGATCGCCTGCAGCGCCTGCTTTGTGCCTTCACCAGCCAGTAAATCCTTTGTGGTCTTGAAAGCACCGGCCGGAACCGCGCCCGCCGGCCATACGATTTCACGCAGCTTGTCGGCCGACAGCGTGTCGCCGAATTTCAAAGATACGGCCGCGACCACGATGGTGTCGCGCGGCACGTCAGTCTTCGCCATAGCACTGCGTTGACTGGTCAGCCAGATATTGGCGAGAACCACTGCGAGCACGCCGAATACGCCGGCGAGAACGATCATGATGACAGTATTTGCACGCACTTTCTTTCCCCGCCAGACTCCGTTCACCCATCGCCTGGATCGACGCCGGGAGACCTCCCGGCGTCGATGATGACAATCAGGATATCACGGCAGCGCCGCCTGGAGCGTTGTCCACTGGCCGGTAACCCAGCCACCGACAAGAATGATGGTGGCGATCACTGCGACAGTGATGATGCCGAGCAGGATGGTATATTCGACCATGGCAGCGCCGTGTTCGTCGTCGCGAAACTGCCGGGTCATCGTCATGAGCTTTTTCATGCCAAATTTCTCCCTTTGGAGGTTCAAACCCTGACGAGACGAGCCAAGGATGAAATCGCATACCTGAGCATCCTCCGTCGAGTTAATCCTAGGGGCCGATAAAAAGCAGAGTCAAACAAGTTAACGGTTCTTTAACTTCTTTATACCTGTGCTGTGCCTGAAATGGTAGTAACGTTTCGAGGTTCTGTCTGCAGCAAGACGTTGAATCTGCCTGCTTTTCGCCTGTCTTTAACCATCCGTTCACAATTTCGCCGCTTCTATGGCAGAATCGAGGCGATATTAGCGGATAGGCATATTCCATTATATCCAAGGGCTTGCCGGAGCCCGAAAGGGGCCATCGTGGCCAAAAAGACGCGAGGCGGTGTTTTGGCAGCCCCTTGTATATTTGCGGCCGGACGCCTCGTTCGATTAGATGAGATGTTTTTTCAACCTGGATGTTAAATATGCAAGAAGTATTGAGTTCGGGAACGTGCTCGGTGCCTGCCGTCTTCGGGGTTAACGTTTACTACCCCCGAAGGCGAGTCCAAGGGGGTAGCGCAAAATGCTGGGCCGGTTCACCAAAGGGTCAAGCGAGCCGCGGGTCGAGCCGAAGCTCGATCCGATCGTGCCGGCAGTCCCCGCACTCTCCCGTTCTGCGGAATTCGAATCACCGGGGGATGATTTCCTTACGCTCAAGGTCGAGCTCCACCGCCACTTGATTGATCGCTTCAACCTGACGGCCCTTGAGAGTGCGTCCAAGGAGGAAATCCTGAACGAGATCCGCCCCATCGTGCGGGAATTCGTTCGTGCTCGCAACGTGCCGCTTAACGCCCGCGAACTTGACCAATTGACCAGCGACACCGCCGACGAGATGCTCGGGCTGGGTCCGATCGAGCCGTTGCTCAAGGATGATTCGATTTCCGATATTCTGATCAACACCCACAAGCGAGTCTTCATAGAGCGGCGTGGCGTCATAGAGGAGACGGCGATCCGCTTTCGCGACGAAGCCCATCTCCTACGTGTCATCAACAAGATCGTCTCGGCTATCGGCCGGCGCGTCGATGAATCGGCGCCAATGGTCGATGCGCGGCTGGAAGATGGGTCGCGAGTCAACATAGCGGTGCGGCCGATCTCGGTGGATGGCCCGCTGGTCTCGATTCGCAAGTTCTCCAAGAATCCCTATTCGCTCGAACGCCTGATGGCGTTTAATTCGATCCGCCAGCCGATGATCGACCTGTTGCGCATTGCCGTGCAGGCCCGCAAGTCGATCCTCGTTTCCGGCGGCACGGGCAGCGGCAAGACGACCCTGCTCAACGCCTTGTCGAGCTACATCCCAGCCAGGGAGCGCCTGATCACCATCGAGGACGCAGCGGAACTGCAGCTGCAGCAGCCGCATGTGGGCCGTCTCGAGACGCGTCCGCCCAATGTTGAGGGAAAGGGCGAAGTTCGCCAGCGCGAATTGCTGAAAAACGCGCTTCGCATGCGGCCGGACCGCATCATCGTCGGCGAGGTGCGCGGCGAGGAAGCCTTCGACATGCTGCAGGCTATGAACACCGGCCATGAAGGTTCAATGACCACCATTCATGCCAACACGCCCCGGGATGCAATATCGCGATTGGAACAGATGGTCGGTATGGCCGGCATGCCGATGAGCCACGATTCAATACGGGCTCAGATTGCCTCGGCCATCGACGTCATTGTGCAGACGCAACGGCTTTCCGATGGTGGAAGGCGGGTTGTTTCCATATCAGAACTCACCGGTATGGAAGGCAATGTCGTACAGGTTCAGGAACTTTACCATTTCGTCCGCCGTGATGTGACTGCGGAGGGCCAGATCGTTGGGGAATTTCGTGCGACCGGCATTCGTCCGCGCTTTGCCCAGGAAGCGGCGACGCTTGGCCATCAGTTCGCCAAGGACGCGTTCAACCCACAGGTCCCGCTCTAATGCCGACCGGCCAGACGTTGCTCTACTTTATCTATGTACTGGCGGCTGCGTCCCTCATCCTCGCGGCCGAGGCTCTGTATGTAACTTACTCCAAGCGGCGCTCAACCGTCAGCACGATCAACCGTCGGCTGAAGCGGCTCGCCGATGACGCTCCGGCCGAACAGACCTTGCAGCGATTGCTGCGAGAACGTGGGCTTACCAGCTCGGGCGATTTTCTTTTCAATGCTGTTGGCCTGAACAGGCTGTACACCCAATCCGGCGTTACCGGGAATCCGCTGTCGTTCCTCGCGACATTTACTCTCGGTGGACTGGCTCTGGCACTGGTATTTGCGTTCCTGCTGCACTTCTCCGCCGTGGTTTCGTTGATCATCTTTCTGCTCATTGGATTCGTCCTGCCGTTTCTGGTCCTCCGTCGCTCGCGCGCCAGGCGAATCCAGAAATTCGCGAAGCAATTGCCGGATGCCCTTGAGATGATCGTGCGTTCGCTGCGTGCCGGTCATCCGACTTCCGTGGCTATAAGCCTTGTCGCACGAGAGATGCCTGATCCGCTGGGCACCGAATTCGGCATTGTTTCCGACGAGATCACCTTTGGCCTCAGCCTTGAAAACGCGGTGCGAAAACTCTCGCAACGCGTCGGTTTCGAAGGTCTGCATTTGCTGTCAGTGTCGCTGTCGATTCAGGCCAAGACTGGCGGCAATCTTACCGAAATTCTGTCGAATCTCTCAGTGGTGCTGCGCGAAAGGCAGAAACTCAGGTTGAAGATTAGGGCGCTCTCGGCCGAGGGGCGAATGTCCGCGTGGATCATTTCCCTGTTTCCTCTCTTGATGCTCGCCATCCTCACGGGCCTGGCCCCCAGCTACTACGGTGATGTGTGGGACAGCCCCTTGATCATGCCAGTGTTCCTGGTTTTCGGATTCTGGGCGCTGCTCGGCGACTTCATTATGTACCGTATGGTCAATTTCGATTTTTGAGGGAGCGGAGCTTTAGAGTTGGTGACCCAGGATATAAGCCTTCTGGTGTCCATTGCCGTCTTCCTGGCGGCCGTAGCGTTTTTCCTGGTTGGCGCGCTCGTCTTCTTGCCGGCGCTGCAGACGAGGAAGCTGGTTGCGCAAAGCCTCATGGCAGAGGGCATTCCTAACCGCCGCTCGCTTTTGGGCCAGGAAGAACTGGCCAAGATTTCAGCACAGCGGCCCGTCGACGCATATTTTAGATCGATCGAAAAAGAACGCGACCAGCCCAGCGCGCTGGACGCAAAGCTCTTTCGCGCCGGCTTCTATCAGTCAAGCGCGCCAATGATCTATACTCTGTCGCGCCTTGGTGCGGTCTGTCTTGGCTTTTCCGTGACGTTTGCGCTCCTGTCGCGGATATTGCCACCCGGACTTCCCGGTCTTGTCACCTTTGCAGGCTCTGCCCTGCTTGGGCTGGGATGCATCGTCATTCCGAGCATTGCTCTCGATCGATTCGAAAAGGGACAAAAGCAGGTTTATCGTCGCGGCTTTCCGGATTTCATGGACATGATGATCACCTGCGCCGATGCCGGCATGAGCCTCGAGGCGGCTGTCGAGCGTGTCGGCAGCGAACTGGCTGGCACCCACAGATGGCTCGGTATCCAACTCGCGATCATGAATCTTCAGTTGCGCGCGGGCAAGCCGTTGCGCGAGGCCCTGCGCGAACTATCCGACCGCGTTGGACTGGAGGAGGCGCGCGCGCTGGCTGTGCTGTTCCGTCAATCCGAAGAGCTCGGCACCAGTTTGACGGACGCCTTGCGCGTCTACAGCGACGAAATGCGGGGACAAAGAATTCTCTTCGCCGAGGAACGCGCCAACGCTTTGCCTGTCAAGATGATGATACCACTGGGGCTATGCATCTTTCCTGTTGTGATGATGGTCGTGATGCTTCCGGTGATCATTCGAATGAAGGGCATTTTCTTCTAGACCGGGATGTGCTTTGGTCAGGGGACGGGATCGGAAAGATCCCTGGGGGATAAAATGAAAAGGCCAATGTGCCTCGTTGCCGCTGCCAGTTTGCTGGTAGTCGTGCTTTCCGGATGTCAGTCGAATGCGACGGATCCAACGGGAGTCGTCCGCACTAACGAGCCGGCGAAAGTGGAGCTTACTGCCTTCGGCGATACCTTCGACGGACTGAAAACGGTCAGCGACGTCGAATATTATGCCTCCGACCAAGCCGTTGCCGAAGCCAAGAACCAGTTCCGCTCGGAAAATTATGGCAATGCGGGCGCCCTGTTCTACAAGGCAACGCAACTTGCCCCCAACGATGGTGTCGCATGGCTGGGCCTCGCCGCCTGCAGCGACCGCATCCACCGCTTCGATCTCGCCGACAGGGCTTATGGCCAGGCCTTCCGGCTGATTGGGCCTACGCCCGAATATTACAATAACGTCGGCTATTCCTATCTGCTGCGCGGCAAGCTGCAGGACGCGCGCAGCAATTTCCTTAAAGCGTACGAACTGGCTCCCAACGATCCGACCGTCGCCAACAATTTGCGACTCCTGTCGTCCAGCGTGAAGAACCTCGAACGGTAAGGCGCTAGCATGTTGCTTGCCGGAGCGCTGCTGATGAAAGGGCTGGCGGTTTCTTTGCTGGCAAGGGTTGCATGGCTCGACTTCACCACCCAAAAAATATCTAACCGCGACGTGCTGCTGCTTTTGTGCCTTGGGCTGGGTTCGCTGCAGTTTGTGTCGATCCTCACCGGGTCGTGGTGGGACATGGGCCTGAGCGCGCTTGCCGGCCTTCTGCTGTTCGTTGCGCTTTTCCCGTTCTGGGCCATCCGCAAGGTCGGCGCCGGCGATGTCAAGCTGATGGCGGTGATTTCGTTTCTGATCGGCGGCAGCGGGCTCCTGGTGTTTTCCGTGCTGTTGCTGGTCTTCGCGCTTGCGACCGCGTTAGTCGTGAAGAACCCCTTGATGCTGCCCGAAGGCGCCTTCCGCCTCTACGTTCAGCATCTGGATCGCAAAGGCGTCGTCCCTTTCGGTGTGCCGATCTCGATCGCCGCTATCTGCACGCTAGGGCTTCAGATCTATGGCAACGCACGGTTCTAGGCGGGCTCTCAGTCTGACATGTTTGGCGCGCAAACTAACTTTCAATCAACCTGTGAGAGATCATTAGCTTGCGCTCAAATTGGCGAAGTGCTTGGATTGCGTCTTGCCGGCTGGACGCCGTATGGACATTCTGAATATCAAAGCGCTCTTAATTGCGGTTCTGATCTTCGTTCCGATCGAATACCTGTTCGCTCTGCGCCCCCATCAGAAGATATTTAGGAAAGCCTTCTTCAATGATCTCGTCTATGCGCTGTTTAATGGCATCCCGATAAGCCTTGGCCTGATCGCGGCTATCACGGTAGCAACGAGTACGGTGGGGCGGCTGGTGCCGGCCTATGTCGGCAGCGCAGTATCATCGCAACCTGTTTGGCTCCAGGTGTCAGAGATCATTGTCATTGCGGACATTGGCTTTTACCTGGCCCACCGCACCTTCCATGCCGTTCCCTTTTTGTGGCGCTTCCATTCGATTCATCACAGCATTGAAGAACTGGACTGGTTGGCAGCGCACAGGGTTCACCCTGTTGATCAGGCTCTGACAAAGAGCGCGTCGCTCGTGCCTGTATATCTGTTGGGTTTCAGCAGCTCGGCGATCGCCCTGTTTGCACTAATTTTTCACGTCCACGGACTTTTGCTGCACGCCAACGTCAGGCTGAATATCGGCCCGCTTCGCTGGTTGATCGCGTCACCCCAGTTCCATCATTGGCACCACGCTCACGAGCGCGCCGCATACGACAAGAACTTCGCAGGTCAACTTTCATTGATCGATGCGCTCCTCGGAACGATGTACCTGCCCGGTAACGCTGTCCCGGAGCGCTATGGCGTCGACGATCCGATTCCATCAACTTACGTCGAGCAACTCGCCTATCCAGTGATCCCGAAGGGCAGAATGAATGAAGCTCCCTCCACCAAAGATACGTGATTTCATCGGGCGTGCAGCGATGACGCTTTACTTCACGATCTGTGCGACCTTGAAGGCCGCAACATTCATGGTAGCTCTTGCCCGCGCAGAATGGACAGTGGCGTGGATTATCGATCTCACTGCAGATGTCGCCGCTCTCGGCTTTCTCGTGCTCGTCGTTGTGATGACAGTGGCGCGTCTTCCGCCCCTGGGAACAGCGCAAGGAATTGAACCCCGAATCTCTGCGCTCATCGGATGCTTTGCCACCGCAACTTTGATCGCGGTCCCTCGCATCCAGGCAGCTCCGCAGATCGAGTTTGTTGCGGACCTGACCACCATAGTTGGTTTCGCTCTTTGCATCTTGTGCCTGTTCTGGCTTGGCAGATCCTTCAGCATCACCGCGCAGGCCAGGCGGCTCGTCACGGCAGGCCCTTACCAGATCGTGCGTCACCCGCTCTACGTCTGCGAAGCGATCGTCCTGCTCGGCATTCTTCTCGGCAACGCGACATGGGCGACCGTCGCAATCTGCGCGATTGCCCTGGCTTTCCAATATCGGCGGCTCGTGAACGAGGAGAGGGTCTTGCGAGCGGTGTTCCCCGAATACGAAGCCTATGGGCAGACCACGCCAAGGCTCATTCCGTCTTTATCCTCATTGTGCCGATGGCAGTGACTGTGCCCCATGCTGACCTGCAGTGTACAGATGTAAGGGCATGCCTGGTGATCTTACACGGCGGCGTTAGGAATGCTTCATTGGCTGACCGAGGCGTTGAAACTCGAAATCACTTAGTAACTATTGCCTTGGTCACAGCTCTTTTCGGGCTGATTGACATTTTTTGGTTGCCATTTTCTACAGTCGATTTTTCACCGAGGAACTGGGTTGACATAGGCAAGGTGGCCCTTGTCCTCAGCGCATCTTGGATGGCATCGGCAATTGCCCTCCATAGATTGAGATCTGATACAAGCCCAATCGCCAGCATAATCAAACATCTTTGTGGCTGCTTGAGAATCCTGGTCGTTTCCGCAGTAGCATTCATACCGCTCGCCATTTCAACCACCGTCTTCATGTACCTGGCGTCGGCCACCTCAAGGCCGCTGGCAGACCCGGTTCTAGCTTCTATCGATTCCTGCCTCGGTTTCGACTGGCGGTGGTTTCTGGCCACGACCAACCAGCCGACTACAGCATCCGTCCTGGTTTTTGCTTATCATGTGCTGGCGTTTCAAATGCCGCTCGTTTTGTTAGTCCACGCGGTGAGAAACCAACGAGAACGAGCACTGGAGTTTGTGGCTCTTCTAGCGGTTGCCTCGGTCTTCACGGGCGCACTGATGGCGTTGGCGCCAGCTGAAGGCGCTTATGCCTATTTCAAGCCGGCGCGCGGGCTATTTTCGAACTTCACCACTGATGCCGGAATGTGGCACCATCATGTGCTTATGGCGCTGCGATCAGGCGAGCCGTTTGATCTAATTATGACTAAAGGCACAGGGCTCGTCACCTTCCCGTCGTTCCACACGGCACTTGGATTGGCAGTGGTCTATGCCGCGCGGACCATCCGGCCACTTTTTGTCGTGTTGGCCCTGGTGAATGCCGCCATGATTGTGGCCACGCTGCCGGAAGGCGGTCATCATTTGATAGATGTGATCGCCGGCACAATCATCGGTATTCTCTCCATCATTGCCGTCAAGATGCCTAGCTATGCTCGCGGAAAGGCCGACCGCGTTGCGAGATCAGCCGTGGGATCGGACGCGGACCACTGAATTGGCCACGGGCCTTTGCCTTCGGCTGCCTGGCAATGACGTGGCGGCGGCGAGACACAGTGAGGAGGAGCGCCGCCCTGCGGCGGCATCTGCGCAGCTGCATGCACAGGAAGAAGAGAAGAAGATCAACATCTCCACCGTGCTCGCCGTACGCCTCCGGCGAAGGCCGCCTTGCGCGAGCATGGCACAGGCTCGCGTGGAAGGGGAGTCACTTGCTAGCTAGCGTGGGCGGGGGAAGGGTGCAAGTTTTCCGGCGTGGCCGAGCCGCGGCGATCGCTTCAGCCGACTGACCGCTTCCAACTTGTGGTGGGAACATCAATTCTCGAAGCCGGCGCTGCCCCTCATCGCCCTGCCGGGCACTTCTCCCCGTGTAGTGACGGGCTAGCGTGCGCACACATCTGATTCGAAGGGGCAATTTCTTTGATAAGCCAAGAGCCTTGAAAACGTACGTTTTCCAAGCTGTTGAGCCCGATGCTCGGCTCCAGAAATGCGACCATCACTTTGATTTCATTGGAGTTGAATCAAATGTGTGCGCACGCTAGATAGTGACGGGAGAAGGGGCGGGCCGCAGCGCTGGCTCTCTTGCAGGCCGGCGATTGGTGAGATCGCCGATCACAGCGCCCCTCTCCCGTCACTATAAGGGGAGAGGGTGCCGGCAGGCAGGTGAGGGGCGGCGCTAACGCCCGGAAAGAGTGACAGGACGATTTCAAAACCTTTTAGCGACGCATCCCGGGTTGAGCCTTCGACGGACATGGTGTTTTCGCCGTCGTACTGACTGGCCGAGAGCATCGTCGCGCTTACTTGGCGGTTCGCCCAAGGCTGGATTCTCCCGCGCCGTTTTGCTAGCGACATAGTATGAGCAACCGATTGCCGCCCGCCTGGGCAAAGCACCTCAAAACTCAACCCCCGGCTAAGGCGGCACCGCCGAAAGCTGCGCCACCCAAAGCCAAGCCGCAGGCCCGCCCGCCTCGCGCGCAGGCCGACGACATGCTGTTGAGGCAAGCGCTTGAACTTCAGAAATTGGATCAGCTACCTGAGGCCGAGGAGCTCTGTCATCGCGTTCTGGCGCGCACGCGTGAGCATCCGCTGGCATTGTACATACTTGGCACATTGGGGCTGGATTTCGATGATGAGTTGTCCATCAAATACTTGGCCCGGGCGGTCACCCAAGAGCCTAACAATCCGTACTACCGGCTCACACTTGGCGAAACCTATTTAAAGGTTGGCGATTACCTGCCCGCAATCAGGCACTTGCAACGGGCCTGCGAATTGAAGCCTGATCTTCTGGAGGCACTTTGCGGCTTGGCGCAGGCCTACGCCAAATTCGACAAGGCCGACATGGCTTTGCCCATCTATGAGAAGGCGCTGCGGATCGACCACTATCATCCGCAAGCCCGGATGGGTCTAGCGGATACGCTCGTAAGTCTCGGACGGATGGACGAGGCAGCAGCTTGTTTAACGGAAAACATCGCCAGGCGTCTTAACGTGCCAGGGGCTTACAACACCCTTGTAGGCATCCGGAAATTTTCTACCGAACCGCCCGAACTCAAGTCCATCCTGGACGAACTTGCCAGCCCGGCGATGTCCGCCGACGAGCCCTATGGGCTTCATCTGGCGGCAGGCAAGGTTCTGAACGACCTTGGCCGTTACGGCGAGGCGATGGACCATTTTCTAAAGGCCAAGACATTCAGGACTTTAGATTTTGACATTGAGTCCTACCGCAGGTGGGTCGATTCCCTGATCGGGCTATTCGATGCCGGCTTGCTGGCATCCAAAGCCGGGTATGGTAACCCATCCGAAGCGCCCGTGTTTGTCCTCGGGATGCCGCGCTCGGGTACAACACTGACCGAGCAAATCTGCTCGAGCCATCCTTACGTTCACGGGGCCGGAGAGCTTACGAAACTGGGGCGAATCGCGGCCTCCATTGGCCTGAAGGGGGAGCCGGGACAAACCTTTGGATGGACAGTCAAGTCGATGACGATCCAGCAATCGCATGCGTTGGCTGAGGAATATCTATCCAACTTGCGTCTCTATTCGCCTACCGCACCACGCATTATCGACAAACTGCCTCATAATTTCGAGCTTATCGGTCTGATCGCCATCCTCTTCCCGAACGCGCGTTTTATTCACTGCAAGCGCGACGCGATCGACAATTGTCTTTCCTGCTTCTTTTCCGACCTAAAAAAGGGCCTTGATTACAGTTACGACCTTGGGACTCTTGGACTGGCTTATCGTGAGTATGAGCGGCTTATGCGCCATTGGCACTCGATCTTGCCCGGGCGAATTTTTGAGAATCGCTACGAAGAGCTGATATCTGACCAGGAAGGGCAATCGCGTCGCTTGATAGATCACCTTGGCTTGACCTGGGATGATGCCTGTCTTCGCTTTTTCGATAAGGCTGGGTCGGTCAGAACTATCAGTCGCTGGCAAGTCCGGCAACCGATCTATAAATCGTCGGTCAAGCGCTGGAAAAACTATGAAAATAGGATCCAGCCACTGATCGATGCCTTGGGTGATCTTGCCGTACTTTGAACAGGATTGGCGACTGACCACAAATCCTGATGACGAAGCCGTCGACGTTCCTCGTGCGACCTTGATCAGATAATCGCGTCACGTATACGAAAAAACCCGGCGGTTGCCCGCCGGGGTCGATTTCAGTCAGATGCTGCCGATTAGAAGTCGCGCTGGAAGCGGAGGATACCGCCGACGCTGTTCTTCTTGTCGGCGCCGACCCAGTTGCCGTAGATGGTCGGAGTGTCGAAGTTGCCGTAGTGGTTGTAGTCAACTTCGGCCGTGATCGTGAAGCCAGGAACAGCGGTATAGGCGACGTTCGCAGCCACACCGTAGTTCTTGTCGTCGTCACCAGACACCTGCAGATTAAACGCGGTCTTCTCGTTGAACTTGTAGGTGCCGCCGGCCCACCAAGCCCAGTTGCCGCCCCACTGCTTGTAGAAGCCACGACCGTTGGCGTCGATGCCCCCGCCGATGGGATGGACATCATTAAGGTCGCCATCGTTGCCATAGCCGAACTGCTCGCCGGCCAGAGGCTCGGAATCACCGAAGTCGCCGACGGCATTTGGCTCGTCTCCTTCATGCACTACGATCTCCGGATATATCGAAATGCTTGCGTGCAACAACTCGGCGCGTTGTGGGAACAGGCTCTGCGCGATGCGCTCACTCGGAGCGTCCGCAGACCCAGCGACGTAGGATTCTATGGTGGAGCTCCCTTAGCCATGCCTGGGGTCCCAAGCATACTGCTGTTTGTAGAATTTGTCTGCGGCGCCGCGGTCGGAATGGCCTGGGTCGCTGGGTGCCAAGTTTTTGTCTTGGCAGGACAGCCGACTGCTTGTTGGCGGCAGCGGCGGCTTGCTCTTTGTGTGGCCCTCCGCGCGCATTCCGGGGGTTGGGCGCCTCATCCGCCACCACGCCGACGGCCTGACGCCGACCATGTTAATCGGAGCCGGAATAGCAGGGCTGCTGGGAGGTCTTGTCCTGATTCTGCTGGCCGGTTTCGTCGAGTCACTCATAAGAGGTTGACAACAGCTCCGAATGAAGAAGATGCTTGGCGCGCACAGATACTTTCCGGCTATCCATCGGCCGCGCTGAAGATTGCTCGGTAACTGAAATATATAGACTTTGTCCTACCTGGGCGCGGGCGCAGCGTCGTACGTGATGGAGCGATCCTGCCCTTTGACGCTTTGACGGTGGCTGGCGCGCGAAATAGATCCCGCGTCGCATCAAGACAATCCCGCCGGCGCGTGCCACCGCCGACTGACGAAAACTCTCCGACGCGCGTCGACGTCTACCCAGAGTGTGGCTGGTGGTAGCGGTTGCTCACGCAACTGCTTGATCTTGATTGATTAGGTGCTAGCGGAGAGCGCTACATCGCGAGACCCACTATCGAAGAGGTCATCTGCTATCGGAGGCGCACGTAGCCTAGACTCCTAGGCTAGAGCGGTTCGCGTTTTGGCTGAATCCAGATTCCCAAGATTGAGCAAATCAAATTCGATGTCCCGGCCGTGGAGGTCGTGACTGATGGCGAAGCCTATTCGTAGATCTGCGGCAGGGGGCGATGGCACGCCTTGAAGCGGGCGAGACGAGCTATGAGGTGGCGGCGGCACAGCGCCGGTTGTGAGATGACAAAGCGATCTTGTGTGCGTTCGACCATGGCGGGCTGCACCAAACCTCGGCCTGACTTGACGAGATTACACCTCCTGGTGCTTATCGTTTGTGCCGACGCCTTCTGCTTCGATGTCGCGGAAATCGCATCGACAGCGCCCCTTCCGCAGTATTCTCCGAGCCACCCAATCCGGTTGATCCGGCGCAACTCTCCTGGCTACTGTCCTCGATGTTCATTGGGGCCCCACGGGATGGGTCGCCGATCGTTACGGGCGAAAGTTGGTGCTCTCTGGCGTGTTGCTGTTCCTCACTGTGGTCTCGCTCCTTGCCGCGTTTAGCCGAGACATCCAATCCTTTACAGTGCTGCGTGGCATTCGGGCATCGCTCTTGGGGCCTTCCACCTCTGGTCATTTCCTACCTGACGGAAATCCTGCCGCCCAGACGCCGTGGCATGCTGATCCTTCTCGTCGGCACCACCGCCGCCCTTGGCCCCCACTGCTACATCTTCATCGCCCGCTGGCTTGCGCCGCTCCAGCCATTTGGGCTCGACGCGTGGCGCTGGGCGTTTTGCCTCGGCAGTTTCGGCGCAGGGTCTTAGGGCTCCTGTTTCTGATCCGGAATCACCGCGGTGGCTATTCTCGCAGAGCCGGCTGGCGGAGGCTGAAAAGATAGTCCAGGCATTCGAGCGTTCCCCGAGAATAGACTTCGGAGAAAGTCCTGATTGCACTGCGCGGAAATGTAGGCCTCAATGGGGCCGTCAAGGGAGGGCGGACGCCATCATAGTGTCGGTACGGACAGACCCGCAACCTTTAGCTGTTGAGACAGTGATCGATCCGTCCCGCAAGCGGCGGCTGATCGACCTTTCCGAACTTTGGCGATATCGGGAAGTTGTGTTCTTCCTGGCCTGGCGCGACTTCAAGGTCAAATACCGCCAGACTTATCTGGGTGTGCTCTGGGCAATGCTGCAGCCGCTCGTTGCCATGTCGGTCTTCAGCGTCTTGTTTGGCCGACTCGTGGGCATCTCATCAAACGGAGCGCCATACCCGCTGTTTGTCCTGTGTGGGCTCGTGCCGTGGAATTTTTTTTCGCGAGCGGTTGGCAGCATGACGGGCAGCCTTGTCGGCAACCAGGAACTTGTGAAGCGCGTCTATTTTCCGCGTCTGATCATTCCCATATCCGCTATGGCCACGTGCCTGACCGATATGATCGTCGGCCTCACTCTTTTGTTCGCGGCGCTGCTGGCATTCGGAATCTGGCCGGCACCGCAGGTGATCTTCCTGCCACTGTTCGTGCTCGTCATGGCTGCGTCGGCGACGGGGCTGGGAGTGGCACTATCTGCGATCAATGTCCGCTTTCGCGATGTGGGATATCTCGTGCCGTTCAGCCTTCAGATAGTTCTGTTCATGACTCCGGTTGTCTATCCGGGCAATCTCGTGCCGCACTTTTGGCGGCCGCTCTACAGCCTGAACCCTATGGTGGGGATAGTCGAAGCCATGCGCTGGAGCGTACTGGGCACGCCCGCCGATTGGGTCATGATCTCGATATCGACTCTCTCCTCGCTGGCCCTTCTCGTTGCCGGACTGGCTATTTTCTCAAAGTCCGAACGCGCGTTTCCGGACCTGATCTGAGCAATGACCGACACAGTGATTGAAGCCACCAATCTCTCCAAGGCCTACAGACTGGGGGTGGCGAACAATAGCTTCCCTACCTTGCGGGACGCGCTGGCCAGCGGCGCAAGGCGAATCCTTCACAGGAAGTCCGCTTTGGGTCGACGCAACGGTGGAGACGATCAATTCTGGGCCCTGAGGAACGTCTCCTTCCAGGTGCGCGCGGGCGAAGTCCTTGCCGTGATCGGACCCAACGGCGCGGGAAAGAGCACCATTCTCAAGATATTGGCGCAGATTGTGGAGCCGACTTCCGGTCGCGCGACGATACGCGGACGGCTGGGAGCTTTGCTGGAGGTCGGCACGGGGTTCCACGCGGAGCTGACCGGCCGCGAGAACATCTATCTCAACGGAGCGATACTCGGCATGCGCCGCGCCGAGATCAGATCCAAGCTCGATGAAATCGTCGATTTCTCCGGCATCGAGCCGTTTCTCGACACGCCTGTTAAGCGTTACTCAAGCGGCATGTACTTACGCTTGGCCTTCGCGGTTGCCGCGCATGTCGATCCCGATATTCTGGTGATCGATGAGATATTGGCCGTCGGCGATGCCGCATTCCAGAAGAAATGCATTGCCAAGGCCGAAAGCGTCGCCGAAACGGGCCGCACAGTGCTGATCGCTAGCCACCAGATGTCGGTTCTGCAGCGGCTTTGCAACCGCGCAATTTTTATCGACGGCGGGACGATCCTGGCCGACGGCCCGACGGGCGACCTGGTCCGGAATTATCTGCAGACACTGGAAGCGCGAGCGAGCACCGATCTGAGTACACGAACGACGCGCACCGGGCGAGGCCGCCTGCGTGTCGTCGGCATCGAGGTTTTCAACAAAACGGGTCCCGTCGCGTCGGGGCAGCCGGCGGTTTTTCGGCTTCAGGTCGATGGGCCGCGCGAACTTGCACAATGCCTTATTACCATTATTGACGACCTCGGCGATCCTGTGACGTCATTCGACACGATGGAGCACTCCGAGCATGATCGTCAAGGCGAAGTCTACACGGTGCATGTAGAGAGCCTTATGCTGAGACCAGGGCGCTACAGGATTGATGTGGCGCTAGTGGCGGACGACAGAGTGGTCGAAGACCAGGTCGAGACCGCCGCCGTGTTCGATGTCATGCCCGGCTTGCTCGACAACCGACCGGTTACCGCCCAACCCGGCTTCGGCAGTGTCAGCTTTCCGCACCGATGGGTGACTAGGCGTTGACGCTTGCTTTCAAACTGAAGCACGCACGAGTTTACGCCGAATCCGGCGCCGTTGCTTTGCTGTCCACATCATGATCTTCAGGATAAGCCGGTCGGCCCTGCTTCCAATCGTCGGCGGCGCGACGTAGGGCGCACGCGCCAGCCGCAGCGTCCATCGGACGTGGAAGCCTCGCAGTCCACTCTCCTGCAAATGTTGCGCGACCCAGTCGAGGAATGCAGCGCGGGCAGGGTGTTTCCCCATGCCGTCGTAGACCCCTCGCTCAGCCGCCGCCGCCGACGTCGAACCGGAATACTGCCGGTAGCGTGCCAGAGTTACAGGCGTGACAAAGACGGGAAGACGCAGGAATAGCTTCGCCCACAGAGCTTGGTCTTCATAGAGATCGAAGCGCTCCTCAAAGCCGCCGACCGTGCTGATCGCGCTCCTTCGCAAGAGCACCGAACAGGTACACGGAACGTGACCGTTCTGGATCAGCAGAAGTCGCCTTAGAAGCCGCGGGGGCTGATGCAAACGGCCAGCAAGCCCGTCCGTCGGCTCGATCCAGTCGGGGCGCTCACCGTCTGGATACCACCATCTCGTCGGCCCGAAGATCATTGCGGCTTCCGGGTTGGCATCGGCTGCCGCCAGAACCGTCCGGAGCATATGCGGTTCGTACAGATCGTCTGCATCCAGGAAGGCAAGCAAATCGCCGCTGCCGGCCTCTATTCCGGCGTTTCTCGCTGCCGCCGCGCCACGCTTGGATCCGGGAGGCCTGTTCAGCACCTTGATCCGAGGATCGGTTGCTGCAACATCATTGGCGATCCTGACACTGTCATCCGTCGAGCCATCGTCGACCAGCAAAAGCTCCCAGTCCGCAACTGTCTGGGCTTGGACGCTGGCGATCGCTTCGCCCAGAGTTGCCTCCGCATTGAGGAAGGGGGTTATGATCGTCACTCGCGGCAGGGAAGTCATCGCCGAAGCCATCCTTTGATACTTCGCTTGATCACCTTGCGGCGCTCGCGCGCAAGCGCTTTCCAGATTGCTGAACGAATGCGGAAAGAGGCGCCCTTATCCGCCATTGTGCGATTTAGCCATGTGAGAAACGTGATACGCGCGGCCTCGTCAGTGCCTGCCTCAGAGCAGGCAACAGAGCAACTTTCAGAATGCTGGCGGTATTTTGCCCAGGTCCGGCCGGACACGTAGGCGGGCGCGAATGCGAGCGCCTTGGCAAAGAACGTCTGGTCCTCGAACATCAGGCGAAAGCTATTCTCGAACCCCCCAAGCGTTGCGAATAAGCTTGAACGCATCAGGGCATTGCATGTTGTCGGCGTCTGGACCTCGTTCTGAAGTAGCAGCTCAAACAGCACGGGAGGCTCGTATCGGGTGTCTGGTTCGACGCCGAGCGGGTAGTAGAAGTCCGCGCGGTCAGCAGCCTCTTGCCAGCTATGCCAGATCAGAGTCCGGCCATAGATCATGCCGAGCGCCGGATCGCTTTCCATAATAGAGACCTGTTCGGAAAGCTTTTCGGGCAGCCATGCATCGTCTGCGTCGAGAAATGCGACGTAGGCGCCGCGCGCTTCCGTCAGTCCACGGTTGCGCGAGGCGCTGATACCGTGATTGCCATTGTCATGGTGAGACAATAGTCGCACCTTGCCCGGCAGCCGCTGCTCATAACCGCGTATGATGGCGGACGACTGGTCAGTCGAGCCATCGTCGACAACGAGGAGTTCCCAGTCGGTGAAGCTTTGACCTACAATGCTGTCAACAGCTTCCCGGAGATAACTCTCACCATTGAACACGACTATAATTGCCGTGACACGCGGCTGTCCGCCTGAATTGTCAGCCATGGCACAGCACCATGCGCCGAAAGTCAGCTTCACCCCAATCGGCGACCGTAACGCGCGGCAATCGGTAAGGGTCGACGCGAGGCCCAGCTTCACGCGGCAGGGTAGTTACTGCATAGTCTATGCCGGCAGACCTTACGGCGTTGGCGGTGCTGCCATCGAAATCTCCAAACGGGTATGCGAATCCCACCACCCGCCGTCCTGTAATCTCCTCGCATTGTTGGCGGCTGCCTGAAATCTCGCGTTCAAGCTCGTCCCGTTTCAGTAGCGGCAAGGATGGGTGCGTACAGGTGTGGGCGCCGATCGAAACGCCATCG
Organism: Mesorhizobium sp. M1142; assembly: GCF_040318565.1. Taxonomy (NCBI): domain Bacteria; kingdom Pseudomonadati; phylum Pseudomonadota; class Alphaproteobacteria; order Hyphomicrobiales; family Phyllobacteriaceae; genus Mesorhizobium; species Mesorhizobium sp. M1142. The sequence goes on along the minus strand of NZ_JAMYMK010000016.1, from coordinate 69,773 downwards.
GTGTCGGCGAGCTGCCGCAGCTCCGAATGCGTCATGGCGCGATCGCGCCCTCGGGGACTGGCGTCGGTTCCTGCCCATCTTGCCAGCCGCTCAAGGGCCTTCTCGCGTTCGTGTGCACTCAACGGCTTCAGCAGTGCGTGCAAGTTGAAATGGAGCGTCGTGCGGTTGATCGCGTTATTGGAGTCCGCCGGCATTGCGTCCTCCCAAACGCGCCAGTCATAGTTTCGGCCAGCGATCTCGATCTCCAGAGTGTTCGGGAGAGCAGGCATCTCCAAAATGATGCGGGATAGAATGTCCCACCAGAACACTGAGGGATCGGTGATCGCATGGGTGGTGACGAAGACAGTCGCAGGACAGTTCATACGCCGCATGATCGGCACCGCGTTTTGGAGGACATCCGCGTAGCCGTCGTCAAAGGTGATTGCCACCGCATTTCTCGGTGACCGTCTCTCCCCAAGCCGTTGCGCCAGCCATTGCAGGGGAACAATGTCCCGCGCTTTCGTAAGAAGTTCGATCTGGCGTGCGAAATTTTGCGGCGAAACCGCGAGTTCCCAAGGATCGACGAGCGGTTCTGCGATGCGGTGATACATCAGCACGATAGGTCGACCGAAACCGGCAAGCAGGCGCCCCCGTCGCAGGAATTTGCTGACAGTTTGACGCGCTGTCACGGCGCCGCTCATCGCCTGAAAGCCCGCGCCGCGACTATTACCGGACAATAGGGGTCGTGCACATCAAGTAATGCCGAATTCAGCTCATGTTCCGCCAGGCCGTAGAGGAAGGCCGTAGCAGAATACGCGTTTCCATAGTGACTGACTTCGACGTTCTTCGCCCCGAACCTGTCCGACAGAAGTCGCCTTAGGGCAGCCGGAGTTATCGACCAGAACCAGCTCTCGCCCCATTCTCCCCTGTCAATCGGGCTGACCCAAGGCACTGTAATCAGGAGAACGCCTCCCGGCTTCAGGATCCGCCACAGGGTTGCGACTGCAGCAGGTAGATCGAAAAGAAGGTGCAGGGTCTGGGTGAGTACGATACAATCGAAGGTCTCGGACGGCAGATCGTCGTTATTCGCCAGATCACCCACGAAGGTTGTCAACGGGTGGCCGTTATATCGGTTCAGAACATCGCTTGCGGTAACCCGACTGCCTCCGAAACGCATCGTATAGGCGTTGTCGCCGATCTCCAGGACCCTTCCGGATATGTTCAACGAACAGGACGCGAGGAAAGTCTCGACATAGCGGCGGTCCAATGGCTTGCCGCGATCAAAACCGAACTCCGTGCTGAAGGGTACGGTACGCTCGAGGTCACCGAACCGGGCGCTCGAGCGGTGCCGACTTGACCGGCGCCTGAGACGATGCCGGAGCATCACAGCGGTCTGTAACGGCGCTGCAAGCGAAACGGCGATAGTGCTGCTGAGTTGACCGGCGAGTGAAGAGCGGAACCGAAGCGCTGTACCAAGCTGTCCCAGTTGCTTGTCCGTATAATAGCACTTCCATTTTTCGACACCCTGACGGTAGGCGGCCGCCCAATCCGGATTGGTCTGCGCGACGTCCCGCTGCCGGCGAAGGACCTTCAGCGCCGCGCGCAACATCATCGGATTGCTGTTCGACATATTCGTTGCGTGGCGACGGTAATCTGCGAGGTATTCCGGAATGCAGGCCACCTTGTTCGCCCGAGATAGGCGAAGGTAGACGTCGTAGTCCTCGCAAGCCCGCAGTGACCGGTCAAATCCGCCGGCGGCTTCCAATGTCCTGCGGCGATAGAGCACCGTCGCATGCATTCCAATCAGGTTGTCGGTCAGGAAGCATGCATACGGGTCCTCGCCCACCGACCTCAGTGGTACAGTATTCCTGACTGCACCGGCCTCGTCGATGTAGCGGAAAGCACCGTAGACCAACGCGCAATCGGGATTGTCGTGAAACAAGGCAAGATTGGTGGCCAGCGCTACCGGGCGCAGTCTGTCGTCGGCATCCAGGAAGGCAATGAATTCGCCGCGCGCTGCCGTCATCCCGGTGTTACGGGCAGCGGCCAAACCCTGGTTTTTTTGGCGGATGTAGTGGACGTCGTCATATCGACGAACAACACTTTCGGGATTGTCCGACGACCCATCGTCCACAATGATGATCTCATCCGGCTTCACGGTCTGATTGCGGACGCTGTCGATCGCTTCGGCAAGGAACCGCGCATGATTGTAGGTCGTGATGACAACTGAAACGCTGGATGCAGCGGGGCGGGGGGTCATCTCTCACCCGCTCCGTTTCGGCAGGTCGGGTAGCCGGCAAAGGTCAACCAGCCGACAGATCGCCGACATGCTTCCTCGAAGCTGACGGCAGGCTGGTATCCGAGCTCACGCTCGGCCTTGCGCCATGGAAGTTTCGTCTGGCACTGGTGCAAAAGTGCACGCTCCTCCGATACCATGACCGTTGGGGCCGTGGTCGCACCGGTCGCATTGCGTCCTGCCTTCCGCCACTCGGCATAGCCTGCCTTCAGTCCGCTGCGAACAGGCCTTGGCAGGCTTCCGACAAGCCGCCGATATCCTTGGCTTTCCTTCAGTCCTTGTTTCCATCTCGGAGCAAATGACAATGGCGCTGAAGCCGAAATCGCGGCCAGGTCGAACCCCAGTGCCTCGGCGATCGGTCGGCAAAGATCTGCCCAACTGATCTCTTCCCGGTCTCCGATCAGATAGGTTCGCCCAGAGGCCTCGGGCACTTCGATGGCGAGCTTGATCGCGTGAATGACATTGTCGACATAGGCGCTGTTGCAGATACCACGACCGCCATCCACCAGGTAGGCGGAACCGTCAATGAGCTCGTCGGCAAAACCACCGGTCCAACTGGAGCGTGGGCCAAAGACAATTCCGGGCCGCAGCACCACTACCTGCACCGCGCCGTCGCGTGACAGTTGCCCGAGACGGCGTTCGGCATGAATCTTCGCATTGTTGTACTCGATCGTCTGATCGTCATGCAACGCGCTCGTTTCGTCCGTCCCGGGCGGGGGCGATTGGCCATGAACGGAAGCGCTGCTGAGATAGATCAGACGAAGCACGCCGGCAGCGGTGGCTGCACGATAGACGGGCTCGATAGCATCGACGATCGTGCGGGCGTCACCGGCAACTGCATGTACGACGTACTGGCAGCCCGTAAAGGCAGCGGTAAGAGCCTGAATATCACGCGCATCCGCCACCATTGCGTCAATCGCAAAGCGAGATAGACTGGCGAAAGCATCCGGCCTGCGAACGATCGGCCTCACATTCGCCCAGCCGGAAAGTTGCAGCAACTCCACGGTGCGGCAACCTATGAAACCGTTGGCGCCAAGCACTGCAACAGTGCCGGTCATTGTCTGGTCCCGGCGGAAGCAGCGACATGGAGCAATTCTTCCGGACCGAGCCACGGCATGTCCATCAGTTTCCGTCTGGCATAGCATCCTTCGACCAGATCGACCACATTGCGCCCAACACTGGCCGGCACGGAAAGGGGGGCCCCATTTCGGACCGCATCCACCAAGCCCGAAATCTGATCGCAAAATGCATCGACAAAATCGCGCGAACGGCCGTCGGCATTGGTGAAGGAAACGCAGCCTGTCGTGCGACTTCCATTCAAGGCGACCTCCACAGTCTCGGTCTCATTGACTGTCCAGGAAATCGAGCCACGTTCGCCCTCAAGGCGGTACAGATTCGGGCGAGCCCAATCCCGGCTCAACCTGACCGTCGCGTCGAAGCCGCCAAAACGCAGCCGGACAAGGCAGTTCGCCTCGACGCCGCCCATTGCGTCATCGGCGTAGTGGATTTCGTCGGGCTCTCCAAACCACCAGGTCAAGAGGTCAAGGCAATGCGTGCCGATATCCTGAAGCACACCGCCACCGGACTCCGCGAAGCTGAAATAGCTCATCGAAGCCACCGGCCACTGGAAGGAGCCGCCCTCAAAACAACTGACGCTTCGTAACCGTCCGATCATTCCGCCCTCCAGCATGGCCTTTATCGACCGCGTCGCAGGGAACTGCCTTCTGACGAGCCCTGTTGCCACATGAAGATTGTTGGCTGCCGCTGCCGCAAGGATACGAGCCGCCTCGGAGCTGCTCGTGGCCATCGGCTTTTCGCACAGAACATGCATCCCGGCTTCCAACGCCTGTGTCGACTGATCAGCGTGATATCCAGGTGGCGAAGCAATGATCGCAATATCGGCGTCCATAGCCAAAAGGCCGTCGAAACTGGCCGCAACCTTGGCTGAGGGCAGTCGCGCCTGAACGAGTGCGGCCTGCTTCGCATCTGGATCGAATATCCCCGCGACTGCAACTTGGCCTCTGCTTTGAAGGCGTGAAAGCGCTTCCGCATAGTAGAGCCTTGTGACGGCTCCACATCCGGCCAAAACGAGCCGGACCGGTTCATCTTCCCGGAGTCCTGCAGGCCGCTGCGCGGTTTCAACTAGGATGGACAATCCTGCCTCCCTGTCTTGCAACGAGCCGCAGCATACGACCAATTGTCTTGAGTGAGGGATCGAAGCGGAACGCTTCGCTCATCTGCGCCAAGCATCCAGCCCAATCGCCGGCGCCGAACAGTCGCCGCGCAGTCTCGAGAGCGCTTAGCGCATAGGTCCGGCGGGCCGACGCGGCGACATCGTCCGCAAGCTCGGTTGGAAGATAGCTCTTGAAAATATCGATCGCCATTCGCGTGTAGGCCATGTCCTCGGCACTTCGGATATGGCGCCCTGTGTTCGATTGGGGGTGCATCCGATAAAGTGCAAGGGCCTGCGGTTCGTACCAGACAGGAAATTGAGAAGCGATGCGGACCCACATCTCCCAGTCTTCACTGCATTTGAGCCGCCGGTCGAAGGCGCCGAGTTCTTCGTAGACCGCGCGGCGCACCACGATTGATGGCGTCATGATGTGCTGTTCCAACGCCAGTCGAGCCGCCGCATTCTCGAGCCGTCCGGGGCTTGACTGCATTACAGGCGGGATCGACAGCTCCTGTCCGTGGGCATCCATGAAGATCGCCCGGCAGAATGCCGCGCCTGTACTCGGGTCCGCATCGAAGCCTCGTCCGAGCAATTCGTAGAAGCCGGGGCGGACGGCGTCGTCGCCGTGCAGGAGATGTACGAGTTCGCCCTTGGCACGATCCAGGCAGGTATGGAAGTTGCCGATATGCCCTAGATTTTGCGGCTGGTGGAAAAAGCCAACGCGGTTTCCACCGATTTCATTCAAGACTCTTTGCGGATCATCGGAAGAACAGTCGTCAATCACCTCGATTTGCATTTGAGCCGGGCCGGGGTCCTGCGCCAGCACACTTTCCAGCGTTGCGGCAAGAAAGCAGGCGCAATTATAGGCGGGGATCATCACTGACCATTTCGGGCGAGCAGCCTCCCGTGGCAACGGCGAGATCGGATCGCGATACTCGAAGTCACGGACCGCCGTCATCTCTGGAGCACCGAGGACTTCAGCAGGTGCAGCCCCAACCTGACAATGTCGCGTTTGGCCACGTCACGTCCGATGCCACCGCTGCGAAGGCTCCGCAGGAAGCACGATCTGGCCGATGGCAAATCGCCTTCTACCAGATACCGCATTGACCATTCATAGAAGTAGCGGGAGCAGCCGCCGCGGGCAGAATTTACCCCCTGCGTGTCCATGACCTGCGCCATGCGCCGGTAGAATCCTTCGATCGCATCCAGCTTGGGTCGGTTTGGCAGTGCCGATATGAGTCCGCCCGGATGCAGACGGTAGACACCTGCTACCTCGTCGACAAAAGCGAGATCTGCTGTCCTTGCGCAAAGCACATACAGCGGCCAGTCAGTAATCGGAAAGAAATCAGCATACCACCACGGCACATTTCGAACGCACGCGGTTCGCATCATGCCGGCGCAAGTCGCGAAAGGATTGCCTTCCCAGATATCCCTTTGCGTCACGATGGGTTTCTGGTCCGCCCGCGTCCACCGCGTCGATGTGAACTCATCGCCATCCGCCACGACTGCATTGTAGAATATTGCGGAGAGTTCCGGGTGCGCGTCGAGATGGGCCGCCTGATCTTTCAGCTTGGTCGTGGATGTCCACAGGTCGTCGCCATCGAGGATCGAGACGTAGCGCCCACGCGCCATCCGGAGTCCTCTCGCGACGACTTCGTTCGATCTCACATTACTGCCGGAATAGATCGCCGACAGCCTTTCAGGATGGTTGGAAACATATCGCTCGACAATCTTCCGGGTTCCGTCGGTCGAAAAGTCTTCACTGATCAATATCTCGACACCGAAATCGGCCTCTTGCATGAGAGCGCTGTCGATTGCAGCCGCCACGTAGCGTGCGTGATTGTAAGTGACAATAAGGACGGTCACGCGAACCGTTGACTCATTCACCTTCCGCTCCGCAGTGCATGCCGCCCGCCTATCTCAGATCACGCCGATCATTGCTGGCTCTAGATCGCGTGAGTTGCCCTCATTTCCGCAATTCCACCATTGGCCTCAAACCAGCGCAATGTGCGCACGAGACCCTCTTCATAGGGCACTTTGCACGACCACCCCGGCAGGATTCTTCGGCATAGGGTCAGGTCAGGACGCCGGTTGGTCGGATCCTGCGGCGCCGGCTCACCATGAACAATGGTCGTTCCGGGAACGAGGCCCGCAACATACTGCGCGATCTCAAGCACCGAAATTTCCCGGTCGTTTCCTACGTTGACTGCTCCCACATGATTGAAGTTCTCCAGCCAGAACAGCCGTTCGAGCCCATCGACAATATCGTCGACATAACCCCAGCTGCGGGTTTGGAGACCATCACCATGGACAACGATCGGCTTGCCGGCCAACGCATTGGCGATAAAGTTGGAAACAGCACGCCCATCATCGGCTCGGGTGCGCGGGCCGTAGACGTTAAAGAGCCTGGCAACCCGCACATCGACGCCGCGGACACGGTTGCTTTCGAAGAGGAGCGCCTCGGTGCAGCGCTTGCCTTCGTCGTAGGAAGAGCGCGGGCCCGTACAGTCCACTGACCCCCGATACGTCTCGGGCAGCGGGTTGACCAACGGATTTCCATAAACCTCCGAGGACGACGCAAAGCAGATTCGCCCATCCTTTTTGAGCAGCTTCAAGAGCCGCATAGCGCCAATTAGATTTGCTGAGACGGTACGCTCGGGCTCCCGCATATAGACCGGCGGCGACGCGGGCGAGGCAAGATGAAAGATCTCGTCGAATTGGAAATCGGATTTGAAATGCTCCACCTCGGAGCGGACCAGCATTAGGCGTTGATCTCGGATATGACCAACGTTTTCTGCTCTGCCGGTCCATAGGCTGTCGACCACAACCAGCATGTCCAAATCGTTTCTTTTGAGAAGCCGGTCGACCAGGTGCGACCCGATGAATCCTGCTCCTCCAGCCAGCAACAGCTTCTTCATCTCATGTCTCGAAGGGGACATAGGCTGTCCGAATTCGTGTCCTCGTTGGGCATTGCAAGCGTCCCTTCTTCGGGAAGCCGCGTCAAATAGGCTCCGCTTGGCCCAAGCTTCTCGTCCATTACTGCAAGATTGCTGAGCACCACGCGGTAGTCGGCTTTCTCGGCGGAATCCGCAAACTCATGAATAGAGTAGTTCCAAAAATTTCTTCCGATCTCCGAGCCGTTTTCCCCTGAGCTGCGGTCCTCGCTTTCCGGTTGGGGAAGTGCTCGCTTCACCTCGCGCAGGAAAATGGCCGCAAATGCGGCAACGAGTTTCGCGAACTGCACAGGTGATCGCCAGAGCATTTTGGTGCAGTTCCTGGCGACAGCAGCAAATCGGCGCGTCATCAGCCCAAGCTTGGCAATCTCGACATCGGTGCGGAAGATCGCATCCAGCAGGACCGGCTTCACCGCCTCTGTGCAGCGGGCAAGTACGCTCTCGAGCACTATCCGACGCGAGATGAGCATTCGCACGAAATCTGCCGACATATTCCCTGGCGTTCGGCGGTATCCGACAAGATGCTCCTCAACGACGCCGAAACGGTATTTGGAGGCAATGCTCTGTTGGATGAAGAAGTCCTCGCAACCCTCTGCACCGCTCTCGCGCAGTCGCGAGGAGTAGCCACCCATTTCGAAGAGAACATCGCGCCGAAACATCACCGAACTGCCGTTGCTGATGAAATTTTTTCCGAGATGCTGCATGAACACCCATCCATTTGGATGCGTCTGCTTCGGCGTGATGATCACCATATCATCGGCGTCAATCGTCCGGTAAAGTGTGTAGACAAGCCCTAGATCATTGCCAGCCGCAGCGAAAACACGCAGCTGCTTTTCGAGCTTGGTCGGGTGCCAGAGATCATCGGCGTCTACAGGCGCTATAAAGATGCCTTTGCTTGCCCGCACCCCCGCATTCCGCGCCGACGCGACGCCACCATTCTTCTGTTGGAGCAATTTGATGCGCCCGTCGCCATCAGCCAGTCGTCGAACGATCGATGCTGTTGCGTCGGTCGAACCATCGTCAACGACTATTATTTCCATGTTTTTATGCGTTTGGGCGAGCACGGACGCCAAGGTACGCTCGATGAATGGCTCTGCGTTGTAGGCAGGGATAATAACCGCCACGAGCGTGTGGGCAGAGTGCTGTGAATTGCCTGGCAAATCCGCCATCCCTAGTCGCGCCCGAAGGAAGAGAATTGCGATCGCCCCCAGATTGGCCAGAAATGATTTTTGGACGAGATATCAATCAGCCAATCAGGCAGCCTGAAGTTCGCAAAGACCTGACGAGAGATTGACGGACGGAGTGTCATCCAAACCCTTCTCCGTTGGTGTGTGCAGGCGTCCGCAAAAAAAACCACTGAATCTCTTTGCTTTTCAGCATTCTTCGTTTGCTGCTATCCGCCGCAACCTCGGCACAGAGTTGCTGGGATCGGTCGTTCACGCATATATTAGCCGAAACTACTATTCGCGCCAAGGAGCTGAAACCGATATAGCGACGGCGGTGGGCTCTATCTCCGCGTAAAAAGGCGGAACCAAGTCCCGGGCCGTCGTCCACTTCAAGTGCTCCGGCGCCGGCAGCAGCTTGCGGGCTTCGTCCTCCTTTTGGCAGGGGAGGTGTGACGATGAACGCCGTAGCAATATTTAATCAGTTAGTTCGCGACCGCCGCTCCTGGTGGGGCCTGTAGCGTAATTGTGATGGTGTCACCCGGAGCGAGCAGAGTATCTTCGGTCGCCTCGATCGTCGCTGCCTTTCCGTCATTGGAACGGGTTACACCCATCATAGCCCGGCGGCCCCCTTCGGCCAAAAGGTCGCTGCGCAGCTGCCTCACGTAGGCGATTTGTTTGGCCAATGAATCCATCTCAGCGCGCATTTCCATCATCGCCGCGCTTTCAGTCTGCAAGTCAGCCAACAGGGTAATTCGACCCTGGTCGGTAAGCTTCTCAAGGCTGCGCTGCAATTCCCCTTGGTCGCGTTCAAGTCGAGAGATCTCAGCGTTGGTTTGCAAAGCGCGGGTCGCTGACAAGAGCACTGCGCGTTGAGCATCGTTGACCATCGTGATCTGAATCAGACCTTTTTCGAAGAGTTTCTTGCGGCGATCAAGTTCCGCCACATCCGCTGCCGCTCCCGCTTGATCCGCCTGCTGCTGCTCCTTCAGGTAGCCCATCCGTTCCGCCGCCTTGGTCGTGGCCAACTTGATTGAAGCGCGCTCCTTCTCCTGATCCACATAGACAGCTTCAAGATGCTTCTGTTCCTGCTGCAAAGCTTCGTCGCGACGGGGTTCGAGGCTCGGGTCACGTTCTGCCTCCGGAACCTCAATCGCCCTGGCGCCGCTCAGCTGCGCCTCTATGCGAGCAGCCTTGATTTGGCTTTCCTGATACTTGATGCGCAGAACGTAGAGGCGGCCGCCAAGGTCCGCTGCTGTCAATTCAGGGTTTCCAACCTCGCCGCGACCGAGCTTATAGCCGCCGCCAGCAGCCACAGCTTGTCGCACAGTCATTCCTGGTCGGAAGGCCTGAGTCCCAGGAGAGGCAATATCCCCGTCGATATAGACCGGTCGGTATTCCTCAATATCAATTATAATCTGATCTGGATAGAAACCGGTCCAATTTTCAGTACCGTCGGCGGATCGTTGCGGAAGGGACTTCGGTTTTAGGACCTCGATTACCTCCTTGCGAACATCCTCTATTGTCTTCTGGCGAACCTTTAGGGGGCCCAAGACCGGCAAGACAATTATACCGCTCTGGTCGATCACAGCTCGCTTTTGCATCTCGGGATAGCCTATGACCGCGAAGCCGATCACGTCGCCAGGCTGCAGACGGTACTCGTCGACGTTGTACTCCTGTGCTAGGGCAGGGCCATTCGACAGATTCGCGTAGACGAACAAGAGAAACAAGCATGCGAGCGCGGCGCAGCTGCCTGCTCGCCAGCGCACCGATCTATTCAACATTCGCGCTCTCGTGTGTTCGAACGGCTGACAGTCATACACATAACCAACCAATTCAGCCCCTGGTCGCAACGCATTTAGTGGATCGAGCAGTTGCGGATCGAGCAGCATATCAGCTGCTCCAACCTGTCATGAAAATATCGAGTTCACTGTGTCCGCGGTCACAGCGAGTGTCGCCGATATGACTCATTTATCCCAGGTAAAGCTCGGTACAAAAGTCGCACAGGCGGAAGAGTTGGACGGGATCGACATAATGGACCATATGGTTTGCGCCGTTCCCTCAGGGCCATCGCTGAAGCTCTGGCGTGTAGCGGCAGGTGAGACGGACACCTATCCCCGGCCAGGCAGAACCATGGAGTGGGACACGGCGGCTGGCGACGCAGTCCTTCGAGTTGCTGGTGGCATCGTCCTTAATCTCGAGGGACCTACAAAAAGGGGGCGCCAACGATCAGATGTCGATTTTGCAAATCTTGTCGCTTGCGGCGACGCAGAATTCTACGTCGGAAAAATTGGGGTCAGAGGCTCGGTGTAGTCCCCGATTGCTCCACGAGCACACCGCGGATGAAAAGCACGCCTCGCTCTGTCGATGGAGGATCGTGAAGAGGGAAAGCGTGAGATGCTGCACGATATGGTGGCCACGAATGGAACCCCCTTCGTCTCCAGCGGAAGATTGACCCACCTTAAGCGACTTGAGGCAGAGTCAATCCACATTTTCCGCGAGGTTGCGGCGGAATTTCAAAACCCGGTAATGCTCTATTCGATCGGCAAAGACTCGTCGGTAATGTTGCATTTGGCGCTCAAGGCGTACTTTCCGTCGCGCCCGCCCTTTCCGCTACTTCACGTCGATACGACTTGGAAATTCAAGCAGATGATTCAGTTCCGTGATGATGCTGCCGAGTGCGCGGGCATGGATCTGATCGTCCATACCAACATGCAGGGCTTGAAGGAAGGGATCAACCCGTTCACTTACGGCTCTTCCACTTACACAAACGTTATGAAAACCGACGCACTCAAGCAGGCGTTGACCAAGTATAAATTCGACGCAGCGTTTGGCGGGGCTCGACGCGATGAGGAGAAAAGCCGAGCCAAGGAGCGCATCTTTTCCTTTCGAACGGAAAATCACAACTGGGATCCGAAGACCCAGCGCCCGGAACTCTGGAATGTTTTCAACGGGCGGATTCGTCATGGGGAGTCCATCCGTGTGTTCCCTCTTTCCAATTGGACCGAGCTCGACATTTGGCAGTACATCCTGAAGGAAAACATTCCCGTCGTTCCGCTCTATTTCGCGGCCAAGCGTCCGGTCGTGTGGCGCCAGGACGTGCTGATAATGGTTGATGATGACCGGCTGCCGCTTGAGCCCAACGAAATACCGGAAATGAGAATGGTGCGCTTTCGCACTTTGGGTTGCTACCCGCTGACCGCCGCAATTGAATCGGATGCGTCGACGGTTGCGGAGATCGTCTACGAGATGCTGTTTTCTCGAACGTCCGAGCGCTCTGGGCGTCTAATCGATCACGACGAGTCAGGGGCGATGGAAAAAAAGAGGCGGGAGGGATACTTCTGATGAACGCGATACCGATAGACCCCGCAGCGATCAGCCAGTACCTGGAGCGCCATGAAAGCAAGGACCTGCTTCGCTTCCTGACGTGCGGAAGTGTCGATGACGGAAAATCAACACTGATCGGACGCCTGCTTTACGATGCCAAACTGCTTTTTGAGGATCAACTCGCGGGTCTGAGACGCGATTCTCGTAAGCACGGAACAACTGGAGATGACATCGATTTCGCGCTTCTGGTGGACGGTCTGGAAGCGGAGCGTGAACAAGGCATCACCATCGATGTCGCCTATCGATTCTTTTCGACCCATCGCCGCAAGTTCATTGTCGCTGACACGCCTGGCCATGAGCAATACACGCGCAACATGGCGACAGGCGCGTCGAATGCCGAGCTTGCCGTCATTCTCATCGACGCGCGGAAGGGGGTCCTCAAGCAGACGCACCGCCATACTTTCATCGCGTCGCTGCTTGGGATCAAGCACCTCGTTGCCGCAATCAACAAGATCGACCTGGTGGATTACTCCCAGAAGGCCTTTGATCGGATTGGCGCTGACTATCAGACCTTCGCCGCGGACCTTGGCTTCAAAACGTTACTCTCCATTCCGATGTCGGCACGCTTTGGCGACAACGTGGCGGAGCGGAGCGCCAGGTTGGCGTGGTATGAAGGGCCGACGCTCATCGAGCACCTCGAAACCGTCGATGTGGTCCGCGATGAAACAGCCGGCCCATTCCGGTTGCCGGTGCAATGGGTCAATAGACCGAATTTGAACTTCCGTGGCTATTCGGGAACAATCGCACGTGGCGTGGTCAACGTTGGGGATCCAGTCGTTGTCGCACAGTCCGGCTGCACGTCCAGGGTCAAGTCGATCATCACCTATGACGGCCAGCACGAATGGGCGGCGGCTGGCGAAGCGATTACCTTGGTTCTGGAACACGAAATTGATGTTTCGCGTGGTGACATCGTCTGTGCAGCTGCCAGTCGCCCCGAGGTTTCTGATCAGTTTTCGGCCCACGTGATCTGGATGAGCGACGACGAGCTCATCCCAGGGCGGACCTATTATCTCAAGATTGGCTCGCGCACTGTGGGTGCAAGCGTGATGGAGATAAAGCACAAGGTCGACGTGAATACGTTCCAAAAATTGGCGGCCAAGACGCTCCACCTAAACGAGATCGGCGCAGTTAACCTGTCGACGCGGGAGCCGATCGCGTTCGAGCCGTATTCGTCCAACCGCGTTATGGGCGGCTTCATCATGATTGATCGGCTGTCAAACCAGACGGTCGGTGCTGGAATGATTGTTTTCGCCCTGCGTCGCGCATCCAATATTCACTGGCAGGCAGTGGAGATAAACAAATCCATACGATCGCGCCTGAAAGGTCAGAAACCGGTCATCTTGTGGTTTACCGGTCTTTCGGGGGCGGGCAAGTCAACGATTGCTAACCTGGTAGAAAAGCGCCTCGTCTCAATGGGGCGGCACACATATCTTCTCGACGGTGACAACGTTCGCCACGACCTCAACCGTGACCTTGGTTTCACGGATGCGGACCGTGTCGAGAACCTGCGGCGCGCCAGTGAGGTGGGGAAATTGATGGTCGACGCCGGCTTGATTGTCTTGGCGTCGTTCATATCGCCGTTCCGGGCCGAGCGCAAAATGGCCCGAGAGCTGTTTGCTGCGGGAGAGTATGTCGAGATTTTCGTGGATACACCTCTCCACGTCGCCGAGAAACGGGATCCAAAGGGACTGTACAAGAGAGCGCGTCTAGGTCGGCTTAAAAATTTCACTGGCATCGACAGCCCCTATGAAGAGCCAGAGTTGCCGGAAATTGTGCTGGCGGCAGGGGTGAGCGCGTCGGAGGAGCTGGCCGAACAGGTTATCAACTATCTCGCGCATCACGGCTACATCGACCGATGAACCGCGCTTTTCAGCCAAGTGCCACACGTCCGGCGCTATCACTTCGCGGAGGAAGGCATCTTCGACCAGATCTGCAAGCTGACCCAATGGGCAACAGGGTATCATGACGATCGCTCGCGCCGTCGCCGCGCGGTGGCGGTTCAGACAGCCGAGCGTCATTCCGGGTTTCGGATTGACGCTCGGCTTCTCGCTTGCCTACCTCACCCTCATCATCCTCATTCCCCTGTCCGGGCTGATCTGGCGCTCGGCGGCGCTCGGCTGGACCGACTTCTGGGCGATCGTCACCGATCGCCGTACTATCAACGCGCTTGAAATCAGCTTCGGTACCGCCTTCATTGCCGCCGCCGTCAACGTCGTCTTCGGCACGATCGTCGCCTGGGTGCTGGTGCGCTACTGCTTTCCGGGCCGCCGCATCGTCGATGCCATGGTCGACCTGCCCTTCGCACTGCCGACGGCGGTGGCCGGCATCGCGCTGACCACGCTTTATGCACCGAACGGCTGGATCGGCAAATTGCTGGCGCCGCTCGGGATCAAGGTCGCTTATACACCGCTCGGCATCGTCATTGCGCTGGTCTTCATCGGCTTGCCCTTCGTAGTGCGCACTGTCCAACCGATCGTGGAGGAGATCGACAAGGAGGTGGAGGAAGCCGCCGCCACGCTTGGCGCCAGCCGTTTTCAGATCATCACCCGCATCCTGTTTCCGGGCCTCGCGCCGGCCATCATCACCGGCTTTGCACTGGCCTTCGCACGCGGTGTCGGCGAGTACGGCTCGGTCATTTTCATCGCCGGCAATCTGCCCTACAAATCCGAGATCGCGCCACTGCTGATCATCATCCGGCTGGAGGAATACAACTATCCGGCGGCAACCGCGATTGCAGCGATCATGATGGTGCTGTCATTCTTGATGCTCTTGATCGTCAACCTGGCGCAGTCATGGAGCCGCAAGCGTTATGGCTGACGTGGCCATCGCATGGCCGATCGGGAGCGACACCGCCGACCAGCGAGCGACCGGTCGCGCGCTACCTGCTCATGGTCGACCAGGCATCGAGCAAGGGCTTCGGCCATTTGGTCGAAACGCTGGCCATCTGCGCGAGCACAAGAAGGAAGGCCTGAGTGGCATTGGTCGCATGGGGCGCGGCCGCCATATCCGCCGAAAGCGTCTTGGCAAAGGTTGGGTTTTTATTCGCATCTCCTAATATTTGATCGCTCTAACCCGTTCCGATATGTTATGATGGTCAACGCGTTGAGGGCTGAACAGCCAAGGAGCGCGTCGCGCGAGCGGCTGCGAGTGGGACGGCGATGTCCTTTTTGCTTTTTTTGCGCGGCTTTATCATAGTACTGTCGGCATTCGCCATCAGTATATATTTGCTTACCGCCTCGCTCTGGAGTACGTTTGTCCAAACGTTAATTTGTGGGGTCTTGATACAGATTGGGTACTTTGTTGCTGTCATGCTGCTAGTGTGGCGCTCGGTCTCCAAAGAATCCGTGATTCCGAAGCCAAATACCCCACGCGATGAGTCCGAAAGGGAGCAACTGCCGAGCCACTTAGTGAATAAGGTGGACCACTCTCCGCCTTTATAGGGCTCTGGCTGTTTAGATTAGGACGATCAGCAGGATGACACCCCACATCACGATACAAAATGTGACTGCAACCTGTCTTATTCGGGCACCTGAGAGGTGTTCCGCGAGGCGCCAAATGCGCCCAGAACTCTTACGGTGATCGATATCGCGCGGCGGTGATCGACGAGTCATTCCAATCGACGTCCCTGTTTCCGCAGGACAGGCTCAACCTAGGCCCGGAATCTCTTGCTCAGATGTTTTGCCATTTGGCAATACGACCCGATTTCTTCCTTTAATTGGATCGCAGACGTGTAGCGGAATTGCAGACAGCATGGGCCGCGTGAGTTTCATTTATTGCAATCCGAGGTTAAGATTTTGCGTCTTTGGCGAGGAGCGGCCCCCCGGCGTCGATACTGAATTTCGAGACAGTCAGACAATGTGGTATAGTATTTGTCACTACCTATACGCTGCCAGTTTCATCCCACGGGTTTGAAGGCTTATGCTCCGCGAAGTTGAAAATCAGCACCCGGATTCTGCCTTCATTTTTGGCGATCCTCAGCCGGCAACGATTGATCTCGAAACACTCGTGGCGGCAGCGCGACGGCAGTTGAGGTTCGTCCTTACTTGCGCTCTCGTAGGCCTTGTGCTGGGGTTGGCGTATCTTCGGGTCGAGGTGCCCTTGTACGAGTCGACGTCCAGAATCCTGATCGACAAGGACCAGCCCTCCGTCGTGACGAAGTTAACAGAGAGCGGAAGCTCCACACAGCTTGACCCGATGATGCTGAGCCAGGTCGAATTGTTGCGTTCCGACCGCATCGGGCTAAAGGTCGTTGACAGCCTCGGTCTTGCTACCAATCGCCCTTTCTTGTCAGCGCCGTATTCGTTGCTCAACAGTCTCACAGGATCGGTCGCTCGGGTGGTGCGGTCATTCATCGGCAGTTCCGACGAAAGCGGAGCGCCGGCGAAATCGAGTGCGGCGCGAGGACCCGATCCTCGGTGGCAGGCATTTGACATTCTGGCTGAGAATATAACGGTAGAGCGTGTAGGCAATTCTTACATTCTGCAAGTCCAATTTTGGTCGCCTAGCGCTGAAATGGCGCAAAAAATAGCCAATAAGTATGCGGAAATCTATATCTCTGACCAAGTCGGAGCCAAAGATGAGTCGATTATCCGAGCTCGCAGTGCACTGGCGGAAGAGCTCGAGACAGTGCGGAAGCGATCGGTCGACGCCGAGCTCGCAGTCCACAGGTTCCGAACAGACAATACGCTGACCAAGGAAACGCTGGTTACCTTGAGCCAGCTCGAACTTGAGGCGTCCTCTCTCAAGTCGCAATATGAACAGGTCCTGCAGCAGTACCAAGCGAGCCTGCAGAACTTTTCGATGGCGTTGACGGAGGCGCGGGTTATCTCGGAGGCACCATACCCCAGCAGCCCGAGTTCTCCGAACAGCCGTCTTTCGTTGGCGGTCTGCGTCGTGCTCGGCGGCATGATTGGCGCCGGTGTGGGCGGAGTTCGAGAGTACCGGGAGCGCTTTTTCCGCACGAGGGGTCAAGTGCGCGATGAGCTCGGACTTGACACGCTCGGAATGATCCCGTTGCTGGACGGAAAGCCAATTCGCCGAAACAAGCGTGATCGTGCGACCGAAGAGCCGTCATTCATCGAGGTGGGGAACAGCGCTTTCAACTGGGTAGAGCAACATCCGCGCTCGGAATTCGCTGAAGCGATGCGAACGGTGAAAGTCGCTGTTGATGTCGAGTTACCAGGGAAGAGCACCAAGGCGATCGGCATCGTTTCCTGCCTCCCGGGAGAAGGGAAGTCTCTGGTCGCGGCTAATTTTGCGATGGTTCTCGCTATGCAGCATTGTAGGACGCTGTTGATCGATGCCGACATCCACAATCCGGGCTTGTCCCCTATGTTAGCCAACGGCTGGGAACGAGGCCTGGCCAACTTGTTGGCTGGACAGTTCAACGCGAGAGATTTGCTGGCCCATCAGTCATTGCCATTGCGGTTCCTGCCCGGCGTGAACCAGAGCCAACAAAAGCTCGCAAAGAGCGTGCAGCCTATCGAGAAAATGGGCGACTTTCTGCTCAAGGCGGGCTCTACGTTCAATTACGTCGTCGTTGATTTGCCCCCGTTGGCTCCAGTCGCGGACGTGAGGTCCTTTGTCCAGCACCTCGACGGCCTTATTCTGGTTGTTGAATGGGGCGTGACCGCTCGTACATTCGTGCGCGAAAGCCTCAACAACAATCCGATCCTTGCGGATAAATGTATTGGCGTTCTGCTTAACAAGGTCGATCTCAAAAGAATCAAGCTGTATCAAAAGTTCGGCAGTGCCGAATTTTACAGTGAACGTTATAATCAGTATTACCAGACTTAGTTGTGGAGCAAGCATTTTTTGTCTTATGCAGATAGCCCAAGGAGGGCTTTGACGGACAAACTCCTCGAATGCCGAGAATGACGACGGCTTATCCGCGCCAGATTCAGGAAATGGTGTTCGACGAGCATGACCGGGCGTTCGCCTGAATATGGCGGTGGAGATGGTGTTCGTCGGCAAGGACCGGCAATACAATCCCGAGCGCTGGCATCGGGCTGGGAGAGGCGCCAGGTCGAGAACCATGTCAGACAGGTGCGATGCCGAGCCGTCAAAATTCACGATCGGCCCGGCTATCCTGGTCGCCAGTCCTTTGCCGGTCCTTACATTCCGCCACCCAACACCGCCGTAGCGCGGACACGCAAAGCACCCTGCGAATAGGCCTCCAGCATATCCTGTCGTGCCTGCATTCCAATCCTATTGCAGAGCGTTTCATCGCCCGCCAACACCAATGCTTGCATTACCGCCATCTCCGCTGAGGAAACAGTAAGCTTCAGCATATTCTCTCCATGCTTGCCGTAATCCCGGATACCGCCGACGTCGGTCGCGATAACCGGAAGGCCGGCAAGCATCGCCTCGGCGACGACGATGCAGAACCCTTCCGTATCGGACAGGTTGATGAACATGTCACGATCACAGGCTAGCTCGGACCAGCGCGCGACATAGCCATGGAAATGCACGCGATCTCCAATGCCGAGCTCATCCGCCTTGCGCGAAAGCGCCTGCCGTTCCGGCCCGTCGCCGTAAAGATCGAGGCTTGCCGAAACGCCCCGGTCTTGGAGCATTCGGATGGCCTCAATCAGGCGGTCAAAATTCTTTCGCGCCATAAGGCGTCCGGCTGCAGCAAGGCGCAAGGGTGTGTGAAGCGCGTAGTCGCGCTTGTGGGAGGAAGCCTCATCGGCACGAAACAGAGGCACCACATGCGACCGGCGCCTGCGGGGCAGGAAGTATGCTTGTGTCTCCCGGAGCGTATTTTCGCAATCAGCCCAGATTTCGTCGACACGCCAGGACAGCGCCTTGAGCACAGGGCCATAAACGCCTTCGGCACGCCGGGAGCGGTAACGGGCGATGTGCTCGAATGAAACGCAGCGAAGCCGAGGAGCGAACATCGCAGCGAATCGTCCCAGGAGATTGGCCTGCTTGAGCGACAACACAACCATATCCGGCCGCCACTCCCGGATGAGGCGTAACATTACAAAGAACGTGCTCACGAAGGTGCGCAAGGAAGGCTCTTCGCTCTGCGACGTCAGGATAAGATTGTGCTCTCCGACCTTTGCGGCGATTTCATCGGCAAGAGCCCCGCGACCACGGCAACAGGCTAGAATCTTCAGCTCATGCCCGCTGAAAAATCCTGCTTGCAGCAAAGTCAGCAGCCCGTGCTCGGCACCACCGGGATCGAAGCCGTTGATGAAGTAAAGAATTCGCATGTGATACGGAAGCGTTCCCGATTGCCTTGTGCCTCTAGCGCTGAGCGCCCCGATATTCGTCAATGCCGCTCCCTTTGCGCAGGGCGCGGTAGAACAACAGCTTGGCTGCGCGGCGCACCTGGGGCTCCACGCCCCTCGGCAGGACGCAAAGAAGGATGTAAACGTAGACGCGCCAGGACAATGGATCGTGCCACATCGCGCGAATGAGCAAGCGCGCTCCGCGTTTCTTTTCGCCTTGAGCCACGCAATCATTGCCCGCCTTTGCGTACAAACGCGCGTTGCGCCGACGCGCGAGGTGCGTAAGTTCCGGCCGTCGCATGACCCATTCTCGCGTGAGGCGTTCGGCTACCGGCAGAAGCGCGTCGAGTCTGCGGGTTATATTCGAGCCATGGCGCCGTTTATAGACGAGTGCTTCGGCCACATGTTGAAATGTCCAACGCTCGGCTGCGCGCATACAAAACTCTGTATCCTCTCCAGCCCTGAATGCCTCATTGAATAACCCGATATCTTCGACCATCTCCCGCCGCATAACCATACTGGAAGGAACAATCGGCCCGTCAAGCAGAAAATATGTCGGCAACGTATCGCATTGGTCCGCGCGATAGCGGCGCACGGCGACGTGTAGAGCATCGGACAGATCCGGCGCGGAAAAATCGACAAGATCACCATAGACAAGACCTGCCTTGCAGCCATTGCCCAAGACGGCTAATTGACGCTCAAGCTTGTCCTCGGCCCAGAAGTCATCGCCGTCGAGAATTGCAATAAGATCACCGGTAGCATGTCCGATGGCAAGGTTCCTCGCCGATGAAGGCCCGATACCCGCCGTCGTCAGGACATGTACGCGCGGCTCCCTGCGACCCAGCGATGCAATCACTTCCGACGAGCCGTCCATCGAGCCATCATTGACAATGATGATCTCTTTGATGTGGCTCGACGCGGTCTGATTGATCACGCTTTCCACTGCCTGCACGATGAAGCGTTCTTCATTGTGGCATGTCAGGACAACCGAAACACTCATCTCGTGTTTCCTGACAAGGGGCTCCCGAGAAATCGAGGATGTGTCATGCTCCTGGGGTGGCTCCTCCGCATCCTGTGCAATGATAGGCAAAGCCCGTGCCGCGTCAATTCAGGCAGGAGCGAGACAAGACTCAGCGTGACGAAAGCTCGTGTGCCGGAGGCTTCTGTTCCAACGTAAAAGGCGCAAGGAACAAGGAGCACGAGGGGCAGAAGCCGTGCCTGGGCCGCTCCGATCAATCCGTGAGAAAGGGCCCAGCTTAGAGTACGGCTTAAGCGAAACCATGCAGCAATCCATATGAGAACATAGAGGCTGAGCCCAATGATGCCGTTCTCGGTGAGGATGCGTTGAAACTCGCCATGTATCCCCAGCCGCAACTCGCCAGGAAGTCCGGTGAAATCCGTATCGATAATATTCTTGAATTGGTTCGTACCCACGCCCATCAGTGGATGTTCGGAGATGAGTTGTCTGGACAGAGTGAAAGCAAACGCGCGCTGGACATTGCTCGGGGTGTCTCCAGGGGCATATTTCCCCGTCGCGGCCAGATATTCGTATTGCCCCATGCTCAGCGGATCGAGAATGGTCTGCATTTGCCTCTCGACATAGGCGTTATCCATCGTGGTCGATAACATGAAAAGACCCACGAAGCCGGCGGCGATCGCTGGTACCATCGCAGCGAGCCGTCCGCGCATCAGAAGCGCAGCGGTCAGAAAGAGAAAGATCAAAAACGCCTTGCGTTCCCCGGATAGCAGGAGCAGGGGAAGTATCCCTGCCCATGCAAACCAAAGGGCGCGCCGCTTGGCCCGTTTGGCGAAGAGGAGGAGTCCCGCGAGCGCAATTGGAAGGAAGGTGAATACGAGCCTTGGGTCGGCCAAGTGCTTCCAGCCGACCGAGTAGCCATGAGCCACATGCCAGGAGATCGTATAGGCGAGAATCAGCACCATGCCGAAAAGCAAGATGTTGACGGCCTTCTGCGCCCCGAGCCATCTAGCCTCCTGTGCGATGGCGAACGCAAAGGCGCCCACGGTGGACATCTGCAACAGCTCGCGCAGGCCGTTCTTCGCGTCCACGCTGAAGGCCGAGACCATGTGCCAGCCGAAGAAGGGCAGGAGCAGCAGAAAACCGGCTGAAAAAGCCAAATTTCGCCAACGCCCCGTCGCCACGCCAAGGATGAGCGCCAGCAAGGCGATCAGCTCGAATGGACGCAGCAACACAAAACCCGTCTCGAGCCTGATTGGCAGGAAGAGGCTCAGTATCGCGAATGTGAGGAGATAACGCATCACAGCCCCCTCGCGGCGCGATATTCTTTTAGCATGTTCTCTTTCCCGGAAACAGCACTTGTTGGATGTATCAATGCCAGCCCGCGGAGAAACACTTCACCCTGCTCCAGCCGACGACCCCATCGTTCCGCCCGCTGTGGCAATCGCATATCGAAGAGGTTTCCGCCTGTTGGGAAAGCTCACCCTCCTCGGCTGCGGGGAGGCTTACTGGTGGCAGAACTCATCAGCAGTCCGACGAGAATGGTGACGCATCCCGACGGCGTGCGGTCGATGCGGCCTAGCCGACGGTCTCGCTCTCCGGTGTCCAGGCTTCTGGCTGGTTGAGCACAGAGATGGCAGCGAATCTTATGCCCGGTATCCCGCGAACTGAGCTCATAGCTTGTGCCGGTTTCGTCCACGATCGGAACGCCGTCGCGATACCAGAGACACTCTATTGCGACGCAATCACGTTCGATACGACAGTCAGCTCTTGGACTGGTGAAGCCTCGCCCGAGAAGACCGGCAATGCGCTGAATTCCGGCGGGACATCAAGGGGGATGGGTCCGCGCAGGACTCAGTGCACTCCATTCAGTGCGCAGAATTCAGTGCGCAGAAACTCTTTGAGAAAAGCAAGGGACATATCCGTGGCGGTGGTTCAATCTCACGTCAGATACGATCGCTCGTACTTATCGCCGGAAGCACATAAAAGCCTGAGAGTTTAGGACCGGGCCCAAGCCCGGAAATGGAGAATATCCGATCGAGATCGGGGCGAAGCGGCGGGCGAGCCTCTGCCGAAGCACCCTGTAGTCAAACCCCTTGTGATCGAGATAGGCGCCGGACTTGCTCCGTGGGACCTGTTGCCACAGAATTGCCGCACGGAATAGCTCCCAGGCGCTGTATCGCCATCGCGACTTGTTTATGAAAACGGCGTTGGGGTACTTGAGCAAGAGAATAGGCCCAACCATAATGGGCACGGAGATGATCAGAACTCCACCAGCCCGAAGAGAGCGCTCACAGAACGAGATGAACTCCTCTAATACGTGGTCGTCGACATGCTCGAGGGTTTCAAAGGCAAGCACCGCGTCTAGTACCTCATCAGGTATCTCTCCCAGGCTCCCTACCGGCGTGAACGATGGGGCTTTTGGCGTCACATAGGGATCATAGCCGTAAAGCGGTCCTTTCCAGCCCCGGCTGGCCAGCGTGTTAAGAAAGTCGCCTTTGTTTGATCCGAACTCGAGGATAGCGCTGCTTGGAGTGAGATGTTGCTTCACAAGTCGGATACCCCTCTCATGCCGGCTTCGCTGCGCAAGCCGTGCAACCGGGTTGGGGCTATTCACCGTCAAGCGGTCATAGCTGAAGGGGTTCATATGTTTCTCCCGGGGCGAAAGCAACTAAGAGGTGACGTTGCCGCCTGTCCTTTTTTGCTCGGGCAGATGATACCATATCCAAGCCGCGAAAGCTCATTTGCACGATTACCCCTCTATGAGGTCCGCTTCGGCTGTCCAGGCTTCCGGCTGATCAAGCAAAGAGAGCGCACGCACCTGGCACCGGATCCTGTGCCCAGCATCACTTGCATTGATCTTGTATTTTGCACCAGTTTCGCCGATGATGGGAATTCCGTCACGATACCAAAGGTACTCGAGAAGCGACGCCGGCACATTCGGTTGTACGCTCAGCGTGCTTCCGATGGAGGCAGAGCCGGAAAGCTCAGGCAATTGCCCGAAGCCCGCAGGCACCTTGGCAAGGTCCGACTCCTTCTGGCGGACCCGAATATAGTCTATGACCATGTCGTAAGTTTCGGATGGATCCGGCAAAATTCCGCCCTTGCCGGATCGAAAGCCCAAATTGACCATGATGTATTTTTGCGCGGCAAGCTCCGGCGTGGTCGCACAACGTGCCACTTCATAGCCATCAATCACGAAGAATGTGTAATCATCTTCGATCTGCGCGTACCACGTATGAAACTCGCCGTCATATATGTCTATGGCGTTGGGGAAGCCGTTTGCTTGGTCGATCGGGTAGCCGGCGATCTTCCGGCGAACGTCGGCGGCGGCGATTTGGGGATCGAGATAGGCAAGCGCCGGCTTATGCACATGCTGGCTGATATTGATCCACGTCCCGTCCTTCCCCCCATATTCCCAAAAGTCAGTTTCCAGACGATTCCGCGTCCGCCAAAACAGGTGCTCCTTGCCATAGGCCCAGAAGGCAGGAAAGAAGCCCGGACGCGGCGCGGAAAGCTTCGGGAACTTGGCGCGGATCTCGAAGATGCCTTTTCCCCACCACCGACCTTGGCCGTTGTTGTTGACCGACGAAAACGCGCCGGTCCTCCAAACCTTGTTGTGGACGAGACGGAGCGACAGTGTGTGGCTGTCCGCATCGTGAATGTATGAAGACGGCGTCTTGGAAATCCGCTGTGCCTTGGCATCCCCGCCGATATTGGTGAGGTGCGTCGGCGCGAACCAGCCG
The DNA here is from genome assembly GCF_040318565.1 of Mesorhizobium sp. M1142. NCBI lineage: Bacteria > Pseudomonadati > Pseudomonadota > Alphaproteobacteria > Hyphomicrobiales > Phyllobacteriaceae > Mesorhizobium > Mesorhizobium sp. M1142. The sequence continues at coordinate 45,864 of NZ_JAMYMK010000016.1, read as the reverse complement.
CTGCTCTGTGCGCCTGTCAGATCGTCGACAATGGTGTTGGTTTCGAAATCGTCGAAGAACACCGTCGTATAGCCGCCGATGTCGGGCGCCGCCTGACCGCGATGGGCTTGGTTCGTCCTTTTACCAACCGCCGCCCAGCTTGCCCAGGCCTGCGTATCGAAGGCATAGCGCGCGGGATTGTCGTTCGCATCCACGGCTGAGGGAGGGCTCTGGCGATAAGGATGATCGTCGGGCAGGGCGGATTGCCGGCCGACGCGCCACATGCCCCATCCCATCAGCTTATCGATCTGCGAGTCATTCAGTTCGCTTTGTCCGATGATGACGCAGTCGATCGCGACATCGGCCCTCATCGGATTGTTCACATCGCCCATGAAGCTCTGCGATTTCATCCGGTTGGGTCCCAATGCATAAATCGTCTGGCCGGCCGTCTTGACCCCATTCAATACGGCCTGCATCACGAATCCGCGGCGGTACCCGACCATGACATTCCAGTCGCCAAAATCCGTCGAGCATTGCCCTTCCTCGCTCTTAATCTTACCGTCATCGATCTGCGAAACGAATGCGCCTGCCGAAGGCCTGAAACAGACCCGCGGTTGGCGATGCACCGAGCCACCCTCCGCTCCATTGACGCAAAGAACGGAAACGTTATTCGCATCGGCGTTGACTGCCGAATTGCACCGGGCGATCACGAGCCACCACCGGTGGAGATAGGGGGCATCCTTATCGACGGGCCAGGTCAACGCCTGTTTCGTGTCCTTCTTGAAGAGGACGCCGCCGCTATTCGGAAGCTTTGTCGGGCGCAGAGAGGGCTCGGCTTGCACCGCAGCCACCGGCTTCACGCCGCCGGATTGCCAAGAGGAGACTTCGCCTTCGGCCAGATCTTCCTGAAACCAAGATTTCACAATCATTTCCGGGAACAGACCAGGATGCCAGGAGTGAGCTTTCGGCTGCGAGCCTTGCGCCGAACCGGCGGCGCGAGCATCCCGTCCTGGGCGACCGGATGCCGCCAGCACAAGGGCGGCGCATGCGGCCCGCGCCAGATCCCGGCGAGAAATGCGGTTGGTCATTGTCGTGTGCCAATAATTGCTGGTTTCGGGATGAGACTCCGCATGGACACCCGTTACTTACTATCGCGCTTCTCCTCACAAGCTCCGCAGCATATCATAGGTTCCAGTTTAGCCTTTCAACGACAGCCAGGGAAGTGGGTCGCGCCTGATGCGATAACGGAGAAAGCAGATGCAGACCGCTGACAGGATCGGTGCTTCGCCTCCCACCAGGCCGGGCAAAGCTCTTCCGCCCAATGCGCTTCTATTGAATTGCTTTGGCCGAGGTGGGTCAAACATTGTCTGGAATATCATCGGCAGCTCGCCGGATGTGTTGATGCCATACCGCGAATGGCATGAGGGAGTGTTCGGACGCTTCTACAAGCTGCGCAAGGCTGCGTGCCATATTGGCGGGGCCGTCAACTGGGCATCTGTTCCCGTCTTTTGGCGTCATATGCGCGCAGCGACTGCCGAGACCGTCCGCCCCGGGGAGCGCAACGAAAAGTCCCAAGCACGGTACGTCGTTTTAAAGGTGATGGATTACTACATCGCATTCGACGACGCGATTGCGCGCGGCTTTGCGGAAGCGCGGAACCTTGTGCTTACGCGGCATCTGCTGCCGATGTGCGAAGGGCTGATCCGCAGCGGTCTCAGCGAGGCGCGCGCGATCAGATGGTACTAGCCTGATGTTTAAAGCTTCGGGGAAACCGTGATGCGCTATTGCTTCGATTCGAGGACTTGGTCCGATCACCGGAGGCCTTTGTCACAAGCCTTTACGAAGCGCTCGGCACAGCGGCAGCGGAGGACGGAAAGATCCGGTTCAAGGTTAAATCATTTGGGACGGGGCGCGTGGCGAACGCAGATGCCGCAACTGGCGAAAAGCTGCGTATAAAATTGGATGAAACAGCCGATCACATAGCACCAGACGTCAACACCCGAGCGGTTGCCCGCCTCGATCGTTCAGCGCGACAGCGGCTTTGGACAGGCACAGGCAGACCGCGGAATTGTTCGGCTATGGAGCCGACAACTTCTGACCCGTTCGTTCAAACGTAAGCGGTCTTCTGGAGACACCTTCGGGGGCGGGCCTGAGGGACAATGTTCGAAGTCTTTGAGGGCTTCGACACATGACGATTTCAGAGCCTCCCGCTGCACGGTGTGCTTGCGAAACGCCACACGCCCTGATCGCAGTAGTAGGCCTCGGGATAGCTCTGGCGCTCCGTCTAAATCTTGCGAGCGCCGCCGAACGCCTCGATCAAACCGGCGGAATTGATCTGGAGAGCGCGATACGGATGATCATTCGCCGCTTCCCAGACCGCCGTTACGGAGTCGAGATCGCGGCGCGGGCGGCGAGGATGGGATATATGCACCATCGGCTTGCCGCGCAGCGGAAGAATGCTATTGTCGATGATCGACTTGGAGCCGGCACGGGCAGTGACGATAGCGATGTTCATCGGGCGCTCTTACAGCTCTATTAGTTGCCGGCCGCAGACAGAGAGTTTGACCTGCCCGAGCAAAATGCGACGGATACTCGGCACATGGGCGGCACCCTAGCAACGCTGCGCGGCCTCCTCTTCAAGGTGGGAGCCCTGCGTCCGTTCCAGCGTGATGTGGCGATTGCGTGGCTTCGCCACGACAGCCGGCAGGTCCACCTGCAGGAGGGCTACGGCGGGCAACCGATCGAGCGCTTCCCTCCCTACGAGTTCTTTCGCCGCTACACCTTTGGGGATGTCGACGGTGCGAAGGCGGCGTTTCGCGCATGGTACGTCGAGCAGTTTCGCAAGTACCAAGGCGTTTCCAAGGCGAAGGGCGGCCTTCACAACGGCTCGCTGTATCGCCAGGTCGTGGTCGAGCACCAACGCGCCGGCATGGTGCTCGCGGCGAAGCAGCCGGTCTTTCAGCAAGACCTTGTCGAGCGCGCCATCGATCAGCGAGTCGACGAACGCTTCGCGTTTTTCGCGAGCGTAAAGGATCGCGGGTATCAGCCCGAGGCGTCGGATCCAGTTTTCGGTGTGTTGCACGACGACGACGACACGGTCCACCTCATGGGCGGACACCATCGCGCGGCCGCCGTGCTTGCGCTCGGCCACGAGACGCTCTCGCGCGTTACGGTCCTCACTCCGCGCACGCGCGCCCTGTTCTCGCGCCTGAGGATTGTGAGGTGACGCCAATGACCGACGAAGAATTTCGCGCTTGGGTTCAAGCCGAAGAGTGGTACCAGACCATCGAGCTCTCCAACGGGCTCACCACTCGCGGAAGCGTGGACTCGCGCGCACGCATCGCATTGCTCGAGAAGCACTTAGACGTGCGGGGCAAGCGCGTCATCGACATCGGTTGCAACTCAGGCGCGTACTGCTTCTGGGCGAAGAAGCGCGGTGCGCGCGAGGTGGTGGGAGTCGATATTCTCGAGAAGCGTATCGTGCAGGCGCGGACTCTCGCGCAACACGAGAAGGCCGACATCTCGTTCCAGACGCGCGGCATCGCCGAGCTCGGCGACCTCGGACCGTTCGACGTCGTCATGTGCTTCGCTGTCCTAACGGAGATTCCGGATCTCCTCGGTGCGCTGAGCGCGCTGAAGAAGGCAATCGGCGGGGTCGGCTTGCTCGAGCTGAGCCTCGCCAAGCCGCTCGCGTACCTCTCGCATTCGAAGAACTTTGTTCGTGGCTACAACGGCATCTCGAGGCGCAAGGCCGTGCTCGAATTGCGCGAGAACAAGCACGGCTGGATGCTCGATCCGAGCCTGGAGGTCGTCGAAATTGTGCTCGGCTCCGATTTTTCGGTGACCGATCTCGGGCCCAGCGTTCGGTACCAGATGCTGAAGATCGACCGAATCCGCTCGCCGCTATAGCCGTACCTCATTCGACTCCCCGGCCGTAACCATCGGTCGAGCAATCCGCATCTATAAGGGTCCCGAACGTTGTGAACCAACGTTAAAACGGGCCGTAAGGAAAGCCCATTGGCTGGTCGTCCTCACCCCATTCACCAGGGCCGGCATCCCGCCGAGCCACCAGCCCGCTCTGGATTAGATTACAATCTTCGTTCTTTCGGTGAGGAGAACCATCAAGCGGGATCCATCGCGAGCAAGCAAACACGATGGATCCGGCCCCAGAGTGTTCAATCCTTAATCAAGCAGTGCTCGGTTCCAGGGATCGTAGTTGATTATGTTGGCGCTCGGGGCGACAGCATTGACGTATCCACTCCACCTATCATACCACCTGTCGAGCCAACGAGGCGCACCGTAATCTCGAGACAATCGCCTCGCTTGCATCAAGCGAGAAGCCGCCTTCCCGGCTTCATGGCGTCCGCGGAAGCCGGGCAGAATGCTGAGCGCGGCCCCGACGAGAGCCGGACCTCGTTCCAAAACCCTGCGACCCATGGCATGAGTGAGGCTTCTCCGGGAGTTTTTGGCCGGCTTTTCACGCTCGAGGATCTCTGCCTGCACAAGCTGCTTTATCAACCGATCCTTACTTGGCCGCAGCGTGATCACGGTAAGCGACTCCGCACAGGTGATCAGATCGAGAGCTTGGTCCCCCCGGTAGGCGCCAAGTCCGGTAGTCTTCGGGCGTAGAATGTCGTAGTGCAGCACCAACCCATCGAGAACCGGTTCTTCCAGAGCCAGTTCGTCCCGGCGCACAAGACGATTTGCTGTAACCTGCGGCCACCGCTCAACGCCTTTCGGGAGGAGGGCGGTGACATTGTCAGGGAGCCCGCCCGCTGACAAATGATCCAGGAAGGTACTCTTTCCGGACGAGGTTGGTCCAGCCACAATGAGCAGGTGCCGGATACGACGGCGCGTCGCCTTTATTATTGTGCGATCCTTGAAGGCCGAGCGGTACGTTTGCACTTCGCAGAATACGCCAAAGTGGTTTGTCAGGATCTGTGTGACAGCCTCGGGCGAAAAAAAGTACTTTTGCTTCGCAGTTATCTCGTTTGTGACCGCATGTCCTTCTGACACATAAATCACTGGCCGGCCCTTAAGAGCCCATCCCACTGCAGGCGTGATGTTAAGCTTGCGCGCATCGTGCCCGCCAAAGCCAGCAACTTCGACGATTAACGAGTGGCGCGTAATCTGCACCAACTTACGGAGACTGCCGATCGGATCGGCCAGATGATGCAGTACATTGAGGCACAGAACGATATCGAAGGGATCCGCATCCGAAATTCGCTCAATGTCAGCCTGCAGATATTCGGGTGCATAGCCCTTGATATCCGCGATTATTTTTGCCTGTCGGATCCGCTCTGGATCGATATCCAGGCCGCGCACATGTCCAGCTCCCCGCTCGCAGGCGATCAAGCTGAAGTAGCCAAGATAGCACCCGACATCAAGAACGCTTTTACCGGCCAAGTCCTGTCCAAACGCAATATCACACAAGTCCAGCCGCGAAGCCCCTGGTGTACGCCGTCCAAAGGGCAGGTCAATCGCTTGGTAACCAAGTTCTTCGGTGCACAAGAACTGATCAATTGCCCCCTCGGTCCATTCCATTCGTTGGGAGCTTGGTGTCGCGTTCATAGTCGATCCTCCTTCGAGCGCAGCGCAGCGTCTATTTCAGCTTCCTGGGTGTTATGCTTTGCAGGACTTCCCGCCCATATTTCCCGAAGAGGAGTGAGGCTCTCAGATAGAGAGTGACAACGGACAATGTACCTACAACGAGAAGCCCGGTCGCGAGCACAAGATACTCGGGCGATCCGGCAAGCAGCATTTTGACCGCGGAGCCAGTGGCGAAGACCACAGCGGCGAATGCGACAGGCGGTACATGGACGAGTACGAAATCCAGAGCTGATAATCCTGTCATCCGACAACTGACCGCCGCATAAAGGATAAAACTCGTCACAATGGCGCCGGACACTGCAAACGCCACCGCGTTCACGCCGTAGGGCGCCGAGAAGAATGCGAATGAAGCGACAAGGGCCATGTAAGTGATTTGCATGGAGGCCATTCGGTAACTGCGGCCTGTCGCAAGCATCACGGCTGCGCATACTTTGTAACCGACACGGAAATAAATTACTGCAGAGAATGCGACAACAGGAGCGACGGCGTCGATCCATTTCTGACCGAGGACTGTCAGGACCAGCTCGTTCGCAAAACAGCATAAAAACGCGCTAGTCGGTAGGGCAAGCGCCGCCGTCAACGCATAACCCTTGAGCTGAGCGGTGCGGAGCCTCGCCTTATCATGATGAACCTTCGATAGGAGCGGGAAAACCACACTCTTGTTCAGATTGCCGAACAGATTTGCCGGCATCGCGATCAGATAAAACGCGCGCGAGTAAATGCCAAGCTCTCCGGTACCGATCAAGCGCGCGACAATAACATTGTCGATATATTTGGCGGTGAAGCTCGATATACCGGCCAGCGAATAGCCCAGGCTCTGGCTGCGGATATCGCGGTAGGACTGCATGTCGAAACGAGGACTCACGAGATAGTCCCTGGCAATGAAGAGGTAGATGCTGGCCAAGATGAGCGCCTCGGCCATGTACGCGACCACCAAGGCCCAATAGCTCAGTCCGAAATAGGCAAGCGGAATGGCTAGGCCGACGTGGGAAGCAATCCAAGCGACCAGCCTCGCTATGGAGGATATTTTGAATCTCAGGTGTCGCGACAAAATGGCCTCGGCGGTCAGATTGAACGCGTTCGCGACCATCATCACCGCAAGGATGCGCGAAACGAGGACCAATTCCGACACATGAAGGAAATCGGCGATCTGACCTGCAAGCAGCCACTGAAGCACAGCAAGGCAGGTGGCGATCAGCAGAGACAGGAATGAGATGGTTCCCATATGGCGCCTATCGAGATCCTTCCGCTGGACCACGACTTGCGACATGCCGAGATTGGCGATTGTGTTGCCGAAGGCCCCCACGATAAGCGCGGCGCCAACGACACCATATTCCTGAGGAGAAAGCAGGCGAGCAAGGACAGCCGTGACAAAGATGTTCAATATGGTCTGGGCCAGCAATGTGGCACCAGACCACGAGAGGCCCCTGGCCGCGCTCCGTGTCAGCTCCCTATGTTCAGTTGTTTGATCCAAATCGACTTGCTCCAGACTGTCCAGTTGGCCTGCGGCGTTTCCGTGCATGCAAACGCGATCCAATATCGTGGGCTATTTTTCTCGCCCACGCCTCGCGGGTGAATTCGCGCTGCATTCGCCGTCTCGCATTCTCGCCAAGCCGCGTCCGCAACTCGGTATTGTCGCGCAATTGGGTCAGCGCCCGAGTCCAGTCCGTAACATCATCCGGGGAGCAAAGAAGTGCGGTTTCGCCACCGGTGAATATTTCTCGCAAAACCGGAAGATCGCTGCTGAGGATGGCTTTTCCATGCGCCATGTATTCGAATGCCTTCAGTGGCGACATCCAGTCGGCCAGGTTCGTAGCATTATTGCCGACGCCTCGTACAACCCGCTGATAGGGCGCGAGCGCCACGTCGAAAGCCGCAAGGAAGGACGGGATCCGGGCATGCGGCACATATCCGTGAAAGATGATATTTCTCGCTGATTCTGCCCGAGCCCGCCACTGGTCGATGTCATCCTGTGCCCCACCGACGATATGAAAGGTAGCCCAAGGGCAGGCTTGCGCAAGAGGAAGTATGACTTCCATTCCTTTTCCTGGATAGAGTTGCCCCGCATATCCAACATTGAAATCCCCGCAGAGCGGAATCGCGCCTTGCGCCGGCTCAGTAACGAGATCGCCGCCGAGCGGCGTGGACAGGATACGACCTGACAGCTCGGGCCACCGGCTTTCAAGGTGTTTCCTCAACGCTTCGCTGATGACGACGAGCGAAAGAAGGTTTTTCGACTTCGCCAGCATGTTGAAGCGCTTGATGACAGCTTGGCGCTCGGCTTCAACCGGGCTGTGCAACTCCAGCACCGTTGGCATGCCCGCTGCAGCCGTAACCCTGGCAATGGAGATCGACCGTGTGATCACGGCATCGCGCGCCGTCAGCCATGCGAGCAACGACACGGCACCGCCAAAGACAAGCTGTTGGGCTGGAATATGGTCGAATGGTATGCACCACAAACCAACACGCCGCTCTGGATTGTAGGCCTTCCTGATTTCGCTCCACTTGTTCGTGCCGGGTCGATCAAGGGGAATTGCAAGAACGGTTCTGCAGCCGATTGCTTGAAACGCGCTGCATGCCTTCACGACCTGCACGGTATTTGCCGCCTGGCCCGGAATAGGCACGGGATGCGCATAGACAAGCTTCAAATTACTCATTGCTTAGGCCCCAAATCACCGTTGCCGTCCTGCTGTCATCGCTTCATTAACCTAAGTCTTTATGCCGACGGACAGGCACCCCCCCAGCTAAGCATCGCGACATAAAGGCAGCACTGGTTCACTGAAACCGGCTTGCCGCCTCCAGCAGCAATCGGCGTATTCCGCTGGCGCGCGCAAAATCGAGAGGCCATGAGAGAAATGGCAGCCGCCTGCGCGCCAACGACGCCGCCCGTATGAGAAGGCGTTCCAGACGGAAGCCGACCTGGCGTTGAACGGCGTCGTAGTGGAAGTCGATCTCTCGCTTCTTTTCGAGCGAAAGTCCCGGATAAGGATGCCAGAACGCCCTAGCCGCTTCGAGGTTGAAGCTCGGAAAGAGCGGCAGATTGAATTCCGTTCGTAGGCGCTCCATGGAGGGTTCCAGCTTCGAAAGGAGCGCGGCTCTGTCATCGGGCGAGAGATATTCGTGATTGTTGTTGGGGCTTGTTATTCTCTTGTCTACCAATGCAAATATCCCACGCTCCAATTTGCGCTCGGAATAACGAATATGTTGCTTTCTAAGCCGCATATATTCCAGGACATCTCGGCTTAGCCTCTCATTGGCACGAAGATTCGGCCGAGTGAAAGACGAGATATCCTCAATATTGAGAACATGTCTCACAAAATCGTCGATCAGATTGGGCAGGGCCGCTTCGTAAGCGCGTACCGAGCAGGCGCTGCTCCCAAAGACATCGCGCCAAATGGATAGGTAAAGATGATAGTCCAGCATGTCATCAATCATGTGGAGAAAGTCGCCAATATCGCTGGTAAGCAGAGCCACCTTCTTTACATTTTGATTGTACAGAGATTCAAGATAATGATCTGGCCTTCGTACGTAGCATAGTATGTGGCATTCTACTTCGGTCGGAATGGCGGCGCGCAGGCGCTCGATGAGACTGCGCTCTTTTGCAAGGGCCTCCGCGCTCGTTTTCTCAGCTTTAAAGCGCGTCAGGTACCGCACCATAGCATAAAAATTCTCGGAGCTTGCGATGATTGTGGTAGCTCCGTTTCGCTCTGCCTTTCTCAAATTCTCAAGAATGAACTGTCGGAATTTCTCTTGTCCATCTATCAAAAGTGCATTGGCAATGCTGTTGATATCAAACTCATGGGCTGGCGAGGCGTAGCATATGCCAGAGTCGTTCAGCCTTTTCCTGTTTGCGGAAAGGAAATGCTGTAGCGCCGTGGTTCCCGTTTTATGCGTGCCGATATGAAGGATGAGCCTCATATTATCTTTTACCCGCAGGTTCGAGAAAAAACGAAGCAAGCAATGCGGACATAAGCCGTGAGAGTCCGCCACAATATCTCGCAAGCAAGCTTCAGCGGGCGCATCGCAAAGCTTTCTGCATAAGCGTGGCGATGAGACTCATTTGCCGTGTTGCGACGCTTTCCATGCTGAATCGCGCAGCGACAGTTTGTACTGCGCGGCGCGCCATCTCATCACGTTCGGCTTCCGATAGGTTGAGCGCGCGAAGAAACAGTCCGCAATACTCCGCATGCGAGCGAGCCAAAAAGCCGCTGCGCTCGTGCTCTACAATGTCGGATGCACCGCTGACATCGGTGATAATCGGGACCACCCCGCAGCTCATGGCCTCGAGCAGGGCGTTTGACATGCCTTCCGACGCCGAGGTGGAAAGATAGAAATCAGCCCGCCACAGAAAGGGAAAGACATCTTCGACCGCGCCGGCGAATGTGACCCTGCCGGAAAGGCCCAACCGGGCAGCCTGTTCCTCGAGAGTGACACGGCACTGACCATCGCCCAGGATGGTGAGTTGCGCCTTTGCGTCGGCGGGAAGTGCCGCGAACGCATCGATCATGTGCTCGAGGCATTTTTCCGGATCGAGACGGCCAAGGCAGATAAAGCGTCGGCTGCCATCGGCGCTCGGCTCGCGGCGCGACTTGCGGGGCAGATCGATCCCATTCGGAATCATATGAATGCGATCCGCGCCGATGCCATGTCTCTTCAGATCACCAGCGATTTGGCGGCTATTGGCGATGAAGGCCGTGACGTGACGTTTAATCAAGGCGGACGCCCAGCGACCAATGATTTTCTTTTCGCGTACAACGTCGAGATCGAAACACCGTCCGCCCCGGCCCAATTTTGCGAGAACCGGTTTGCGCAGGAGGGCTCCTGCCAATGCCGCCGGAACAGCGTGAAGTCGGGCATGGATGATATGTACGACATCGAATTCGTCGCGACGGCGCAGCATCCAGATTACAACCTGGACACACCACGACAAGAACGACAGCATATGCCGCCCGCCTAAATTCGGCGCCGCGCGCAAACGAAGGCGCTGGATAGGCACCCCGTCGATGACGGACCGTTTCGGCGTCGAGTGCGACAATCTGGGTGCCATAATGGTTGCGGAAACGCCCCTTTCAACCAGCACCCGAGCAAATCGGCGCGTCTGTTGTTCGGCACCGCCATATGACTCAGGAAAATAGGTTGGGAGCACGAGCAGAATACGTATGCTCGGAAGAGCTTCGGCTTGGGGGGGCTTCATCGGATGAGCAGAGACAATTTCTGTTACAATCATATCAATCCGCCGGATAGCGTTCCTGGAGCCACTGGCGGCCACCCCCCGTCCCATGTGCAAGAGAAGATGACTTTGTTGGCATCTCACCACCTTTCAGCGCATCGATCCTCTTATCGTCCAGATCGACGCACCCGAAATCGGTAAAGCATGCATCGCTAACCAATCCGACAACCTGCCCGATCACTGTCAAACGCATAGGTCACACCCGTTCATCGCGGAAGCGTCACATTTCGGACAGGAGGCCTTGTTGACACTCCCCTGCTTGCCCGATGCTGGTCAAGAGCCTCGCGGTAAATGGCATCGATGCGCTTGCCCATCAGCTTGACGTCCCAGTTCGAAAGATCCGTCGCCGCGGCCCCTTGGGCGAGGCAAGCCAGTCTTTCACGATCCTCCAGGACGGCGGCAATGGCGTCGGCCATGGCTGCCAAATCGTCCGCGGGTGTAATCACACCGTTGATACCAGGGCGGAGCACTTCGCGAAGACCTGGCAGATCGCAAGCGACGCATGGCTTGCCGCCGGCGAGATATTGCATGACCACGCGGGGCAATCCCTCCCGCATGGAACAGAGCAGGCAGAGATCCGCGAGCGCGATCAGCCGCTCGGGGTCGTCCCGATAACCCGTAAAGACCACTTGGCGCTCGAGCCCAAGCCACTTGGCGCGCGATTCGACGATCGAGTGAAGCGGCCCGTCGCCCGCGAGCACAAGCACCGCGTCGGGTAAGCGGACGGCGACTTTCTTGAAAACGTCCAGAAATTCCGCGTGTCGCTTGCGTGGCTCGAATGCCGCGATCATCAAGAGCACAGGCGGGCGCGGCGCGCCCGGCGTCAAGCGCAACAAATCGCGCCAATCGTCGGGCGGACCGGCGTTGTGAAAACGATCGAGATCGAATCCGGAACGGACGACATAATGGTTGTCTGGATGTCCGACTCCTGCGCTCAAGCACAAGTCACGGATGCCCTCGCTCACGCTGATGAACGCACTGGTGACTGGCGCTGCCAGCTTTTCCAAGGCGAGATACACAAACCGCTCGGCGACGCCGACATTGATAAAAGGCACGATATGCACGCCATGAACGATCGCTGGAACTCCCGCCGCCCATGCGGCGAGACGCCCGAGAATGCCTGCCTTGCTGGTGTGCGTATGCACGATGTCGGCATTCAAGGTGCGGAATCTCCGGGTGAGCGCCAACAATGCCTTCACGTCGGAGACAGGCGAAATGGATCGGGTCAAGCCCGGGACGCCAATGAGTTCCACCCGCGGGTCCACTTTAGCTACAATTTCCGGGTGGACGGCCTCGCCATGCAGCAGGACAACATCATGTCCTCCTTGCGCGGCCCAATTGCAGGAATGGACGGTATTCTCATCAGCACCGCCGTTGATGAGACGGGTGATGACATGAGCGATACGCAGTCGATGCCCCTGGTCAATCTTGCCTTCCGCAGCCTGTGCTCTCATATCGCCGCACCGATCGCGCCGAATCCATCCGGTGGCTGCGTTCCCAAGCCGAGCCGCACTTTCGGTCTCATGCGTCCCGATATCGGTGCTACTGCATTGGGGTGACATGCCACACCTCGGTGGGTGCCGTATGGAGACGAACCCCGAATCCTGGGATTACCCCTTGTCCTTTTGGGTCGTGGCACGTGCCGTCCATAGGAGGGTTATCCCAACGGCTTCCAGTCGGTCAGATCAGATTTAGCTTGTTGGATTTAAACGTCTCAGATCAGATTTAGCTTGTTGGATTTAAACGTCTCAGAGACGTGTCGCTGTTACCCCGGGCACAGCGGAGCGATTATTCTGTGATATGTTACGTGCTAATACTTTTGCGTTTGCGCGGAATCGGACTGGGTCCAAAGGACTAGTCATGGCAACGCTTTAAGGGACCTGGGCGCCTTAGCCTATCAAGGGGACAGAAGCCATGGCAGAGGGCGGTTCACCAGCAGATTGCGGATCTTACTCGTGCCCCAAAGCGACTTCTTGTCGATGTCCTCCGCTGCCAGCCGGTTGAGGCGCGCGAGCGTGCATTCGATCAAGACATTGTCCCTTCCCTGGTCGGCGGATCCTACGGGGACTGAGTCGAGAAGCATCCTGGCTTGGTTCGCCATAGCCGGCGAGCTGGCCCTCTTCATCGCGCTGGTCTATCTCCTTAGGCTCGAGACTACTGCGCTTGTCCGCGTCCTACTCGTTGCCCTCGCCGGCTGGTGCGTGCACTACTTCCTGCCACAGCGTTACCGGCTGCCGTTTTTCGTGCTGCTCTCGTTCGCGGCTATCGCCGCGGTTTTCGCGAACCTTGGGCCCAACTGGCACCACTGGAGATTTGAGGGCCTCATCGATGCCGCCTGGATCGTCGCCATTGGGCTCGTACTGATCGGAATTGTCCACCTACCGATCGCTTTTGGATGGAGAGTGCTGGCGTTGGTTGGCGCCGGCTGCGGGCTCGCCGCCGCACGAATGGACTGGATTGTGACCCCGTGGACGCGCGCCGTCTGGCCCGTGCTCGCTTCCATGTTCATGTTCCGTCTCATTGTCTATGCGTACGAAATGCGGCGTGACCAGAGGATGGCGACGGTTTCGGAACGTCTCGCGTATTTTTTCATGTTGCCGAACGTGTGCTTCCCGCTCTTTCCGGTCGTAGATTTTAGAACTTTCCGCAGCAGCTACTACAATGCTGACCGGCATTATATCTATCAAACAGGTGTTCAGTGGATGTTTCGCGGCGCTATCCATTTAATATGCTACCGTATCGTGTACCAGCGGTTTGTGATCGATGCTGCGGACGTACACAACCAGATTGAGCTTTTGCAATTTATCATATGGCCATTTTTACTTTATCTGAAGGTTTCAGGAACTTTTCACATAATCACCGGGATTTTGCATTTATTTGGATTCAACCTTCCAGAAACCCACAATCTGTACTTTCTTTCCTCAAGTTTCACAGATTTCTGGCGTCGAATAAATATATACTGGAAGGACTTCATAATGAAAATTGTATACTATCCGTTGTATTTTCGTTTTCGACGCTGGGGAGAGAGCGTAGCGCTGGTCAGCGCGACCCTCCTCGCGTTCCTCGCGACTTGGCTGCTGCACAACTATCAGTGGTTCTGGTTACGTGGCACCTGGGTATTCACCTGGAACGACTTCCTCTTCTGGATGATCCTGGCCGTGCTTGTGACGATCAACGCCCACTATGAAATGCGGCACGGTCGCACGCGGCGCCTGCGTGGCGGGGCACTAAGCTGGAACGGTGCGCTGCAAACTGCGGGCCGGACCATCGGCGTTTTCATCCTCATCTCGCTCCTTTGGTCGTTTTGGAGCGCGAGCTCGGTCCCGCAATGGTTCTCGGTCTTCGACACCGTGGGCGTGGAAGGCCCTGGCAACACGACGCCTGCCCTCGTGCTGGTCACGGTGGCAGCTATCATTGGCATTCCTGCCCTTGCGCTCGCGCGTGGCGCCGCCGACCGCCAGTACAGTTTCCGGCGGTCGGTTGCGTCGGTCGGTGTCAGCGGATTGATCGCGGTTTGCATCGCGCTCCCCGGGGTTCGCGATCGCCTCGGCGAGACGGTCAGTACCGCAATGGCCGACATTAGAATGCCGAACCTAAATACCCGCGATAGTGCGAACCTGGAGCGCGGCTACTACGAGAACCTCGTCAATGTCGGCGCATTTAACCCAGAACTGTGGATTGTTTATGGCCAACAAGGGAACGTATGGGACAGTTTAAGCGAGACGGAGCTGATTGAGTTCACGGGAGCGCTTCCCACGACCTATCTGCGTCCACTCTCCCAAGCGGACTTTAAGGGAACGCAGGTCCATATCAACCGCTGGGGTATGCGAGATCAAGACTACGAAAAGATTCCTTCTCCCGGCACCCTACGAATCGCAATCGTCGGCGCTTCGCACGTCTTCGGCGCGGGCGTCGCGGATGGGGAGATTTTCGAGGGCTTGTTGGAGCGGCGGCTGAATGAGCAGGCGGCCGACAGCGGGTATCGACACTACGAGGTGCTGAACTTTGCCGTCGGGGGTTATTCTTCTCTGGACATGCTCGCCATAATCGAGGATCGGGTGCTCGCATTCAAACCAAAGTTCATCTTTTACTTCGAGCACAGCGCGCTTGTTCCACGAATGCTAGAGAATCTCGTGCAAGCAATCCAGAATGGCTCCGCATATCGCTACGACTTCGTGCGCGACATTGTACGCGAGAGCGGGATAGATCACAGGGCTGACTCCGAGGTGCTTAAAAGAAAGCTCACGCCCTACGGGGAGAGACTTCTGCATGCGATCTATTCTCGAATGATGGAAACAGCGAAGCGAGAAGGTGTCGAGGTCTTTTGGATCTATCTGCCCAGACCCAACGAGAAGATCAGTCCCGAGCTGGAGAGGCGCCTCGCTGCCGGGGCTGGATTCAACGTTCTCGATCTTTCCGGTGTGTATGACGGGTATGACTGGCGGACCCTTGTTGTGGCACCTTGGGATGATCACCCAAACGCCGCCGGCCATCGGCTCATCGCCGACAAGCTTTACGAGGTGCTGCGGCAACACCAGGATCTCATTCCCCTGAACCTTGCGGTTGCTCCACAAGAGGAGGAACAATGAACGCGATCCAGATCAGGACGATGGCCAAGGATTTCATATTGAAGGAATTTCTGCCCGGTGAAAGGCCGGAGAATCTGACGGATTCAACGGAGCTGATAACTGACGGCATTCTCGACTCGTTGGCGACGCTTAAGCTCGTTGCCTACCTGGAAAAATCCTGCGGTATCGAAATCGCCCCTGACGAACTCGTGCCGGAGAACCTGAACTCGATCGCCCAAATTGCCAATTTCGTCCAGTCGAAGCAGGCGTCCACATAGAGCTCGCCATGACGGTCGCTGCCTTACACGAGTATCTGGAACAGAGCGCGAGGCGGTATCCCCAGACATGCGCCGCTGTCGAGGCGAGCTCTGGGCGGCAGATCACCTACGGCGAGCTCGACGCGCTGTCGGACCAAGTCCGCGACCATCTGCGTCGGATCGGCGTCCGGCCGGCGGACCGCGTCGGCATTTGCCTTCCAAAATCGATCGCCTCGCTCGCTGTTCTGTTCGGCATCTTAAAGGTGGGCGCGGCCTATGTGCCTGTCGACTCTCTGGCACCGCCTGCGCGTAACGCGTTCATATTTAACGACTGCGGCGTGCGCGCGATTTTCGTGGAGGCGTCCCGAGCCGAAACTTTGCGCTGTGAGTTGGCGCGCTTGGCTGCGGAACCTTGTCTCTTACCGCTCGACTGGTCCGACGGTCCCTCGCCGCTCGCGACGTACCTGGCTCGCGTAGAGGCCGGCGGCTTGGCGGTGGAGGACGAATCGGCGCGGCCGGGGCCGGACAACCTCGCTTACGTGCTTTACACTTCGGGCTCGACCGGCCAGCCGAAGGGCGTGATGCTGACGCATCGTAATGGCTCGAGCTACGTGGACTGGTGTTCCGATATCCTCGCCCCTGACGAGAACGACCGCTTCTCCTCTCATGCGCCTTTCCACTTCGACCTATCTATTCTCGACATCTTCGTACCGCTGAAGCACGGCGCGACCGTATTCCTCATCGGTGAGGAGCTCGGCAAGAATCCGACCCGGATGGCGTCGGTTATCGCCGAGCGGCGGTTGACCGTCTGGTATTCCACGCCCTCCGTACTCACGCTTCTGGTCGAGCACGGCAGCCTTGATGCTCGCGACGACCACGCTCTTCGGTGCATTCTATTTGCCGGCGAGGTTTTTCCGGTCAAGCATCTGCACAGGCTAAAGGCTGTGGTCCCACGCGCGCGCTACCTGAATCTCTATGGCCCAACCGAAACCAACGTCTGTACCTACTACGAAATCCCGCAGACGATCGCCGAAGACCGCTCGGCACCGTTTCCGATCGGGCGCGCCTGCTCGCATGTTAAGGCACGCGTGATCGATGCGAATGGTCGCAACGTGCCGCGAGGCCAGGAAGGCGAGCTCGCAATCAGCGGTGCTCCCGTGATGCTGGGCTATTGGAACATGCCTGAGCGAACAAGCGCCGCTTTTCATGTCGATTCAAGCGGTCGCTGGTACCGTACCGGCGATGTAGTGATCGAAGGCGAT
The DNA here is from genome assembly GCF_040318565.1 of Mesorhizobium sp. M1142. Taxonomy (NCBI): domain Bacteria; kingdom Pseudomonadati; phylum Pseudomonadota; class Alphaproteobacteria; order Hyphomicrobiales; family Phyllobacteriaceae; genus Mesorhizobium; species Mesorhizobium sp. M1142. The sequence goes on along the minus strand of NZ_JAMYMK010000016.1, from coordinate 28,958 downwards.
GGCGGAGTCTACACCTTCCGCGGTCGACGCGACCGGATGGTGAAGAGACGGGGATATCGGATCGAACTCGGCGAGATCGAGACTGCGCTCTATCGCCATCCAGCGATCTCCGAGGTGGCGGCGATCGCTCGCTCGGAGGAGTCGGGCGTCTCCATAAAGGTGTTCTATGCCTCGCGCGACGGCCATGCGCTGTCGCTCATCGAGTTGAAGCGGTTCTGCGCCCACAACTTGCCGGCCTACATGGCCCCGGACTGGTTCTCGCATCAGCAGTTACTTCCCAAGACATCGACAGATAAAATCGACTACCAGCATCTGATGAGGATGGAGTAGTGGATTTCGCGCTGAACGAGGAGCAGCGTATCCTGCGTGGCCAGATCCTTCGCTTCGCGCAAGATAAGCTCAATAAGGATGTCAGGCAGCGCGACCGAGACCAGGTATTCCAGCGCGAGTTGTGGGGGGCTTGCGCGCAGATGGGCCTGACCGGCCTGCCAGTCCCCCAGGCCTACGGGGGACCCGGTCTCGATTCCCTGTCCACGGCCATTGCAATCGATGCGCTTGGCTATGGCTGCGAGGATTCCGGCTTGGTCTTCTCGATCTGCGCCCACCTTCTGGCCTGCGTGGTGCCGATTTGGAAGTTCGGCACTGAAGAGCAGAAGAATCGATATCTTCCGGGGCTCTGTGATGGCACTTTGATAGCAGCCAATGCGATGAGCGAACCGGAGTCGGGCTCCGATGCATTTGCGATGCAAACCCGGGCGGAGCCTCATGGCGACGGCTTTCTAATCAACGGCACGAAGACCTTCGTGAGCAACGGGCCGGTGGCAGATGTTGCCGTCGTCTTTGCTGTCACTGACCGCGCCAAGGGGTATTTCGGCGGCATCACGAGCTTCCTCGTGGACCGCGCGCTGTCCGGCTATCTGGTCGCGCAAAAGTTCGAAAAAATGGGACTGCGGACGTCTCCGATCGGGGAGCTTGTCTTCGAGGACGTATTTGTTTCGAAGGACGCTGTTCTCGGTGGAGTGGGCGGCGGCTCCAGGCTGTTCGCTCATAGCATGGACTGGGAGCGGGCGTGCCTATTCGCCAGTCATGTGGGCACCATGGAGCGGCTTCTGGAAAAGGCAGTCGCCTATACGCGCACCCGACGTCAGTCCGGCCAGGCCATCTCCAAGCACCAGGCGGTCGCCCATAAGATTGCCGACATGAAGATGCAGGTGGAGGCGGCCCGATTGCTCGTCTACAAGGCGGCGTGGGGCCTTGAGCGCTCCCAGTCCGTATCACTCGACGCCGCCGTTTCGAAGCTCTTTGTGAGCGAATCGCTAGTTCGCACCACGCTCGATGTCGTCCAGGTCTTCGGCGGCTATGGTTTCTTGAGCGAATTCGACGTCGAACGTGCCGTGCGTGATGCCATCGGCAGCAAACTCTATTCCGGAACTTCTGAGATACAGCGCAACATTATTGCTGGCTGGCTGGGGCTTTGATGACGCTGTGGTCAGAACCTGTCCGTGAAGGGCGGCGTGTGCTGTCGCTGGGCCTGCCCCCAGTTCGCGAAAAAGGGCGCTCGATTTTGGTGAGGCAACCGGAGAGTGGTACTATCACAACTCACGGTGCCACCACGGCGGAGGGCGCTTTTGTCGTTCGACTTGGGTGCGTCTGCCCGGGCCGCGGTCTCCGAATTTGCGGCTCAGAGGCGAAGAACCAGACCAGCCGCGACGCGTGAAAGATAGGCTTTGTGGATGCGGCTTCTCTAATACATTCTGCGCACGTCCCGGCGCCGGCCGCCAATGCGGTACAAGTCGCAAAGATGTGCCATGCATTTCGGGTTGCCGGAGCGGAGGTCCTACTATTGCTTCCACGCGCCTCCATGAATACACGGGATCATTATAAGAAGATCGCGCGCGAATACGGATTCGGTACCGAGTTCCCATTCCGCGTTCTCCCCGTACCCTTTTGGCCTGTGCCCGGCCGGGAGCTTTTTTTGCTGTGTTGGCGCTTCTTGCAGCGGTCTGGCTGCGGCCGCATGTCGTCTTTACACGCTCGGCTACTGTAGCGCTTGTTTCTGCCGGACTTTTCGGGTTTCACGACCGTTTTTGAGCTTCACGACCCGATTGGCAGTTTGAGCAGACGTCAGCGTCAGCGCCTTGCCAAACTGATAGGCCTAGAGGCATTCCGTATGCTGGTCGTCACGTCGCAACGTCTGCGGGACGACAGCATCTGCCTCTTTCCCCAATATGCGGCAAAATTTTTCATCGCGCCCAATGGCGCGGATCTTGTTCTGCCGAATGTCGAGCCATGCAGCCTCAGCGGCACGTTCAAGGTTGGTTATGTCGGACATCTGTATAAGGGAAAAGTCATGGAGATAATAAGCGCTATTGCGCCTCGATGCGGCTGGGCGACATTTCACATCGTCGGGGGAACACCAGGCGATATAGAGTATTGGACATCGAAGCTGGCCAAATGCCCGAACACAGTGTTTCACGGCTACGTTCCTCACGCCGCGACATGTGCCTACTTGGCCGAAATGGACGTTGTACTCGCGCCCTATCTTAGAGATGTAGAGGGCCAGGGCGGCGGTCGAAATATCGCTGAGGGAATGTCGCCGCTCAAGCTCTTCGAATATATGGCGCATGGCAAACCCATAGTGTCCTCCGACCTGTCAGTTATCCGAGAAGTTTTGAGGGATAGCGTCAACAGCGTTCTGGTGTCGCCAGACAACCCGTCCGACTGGGTCAAAGCTCTTCAGCGCCTGCGCGAAAACAAGGCGCTTCGGGATGAGATCGGTCAGCAGGCGAAGGCAGACTTTCTGGCCAGGTATAGCCGCATCGCACGCGCAACCAACATCCTAAAGGAAATCGAGAACCGGATGTCGTCGAGCCGAAGCTTATAGGCTGCACAGTTTTTCTTATTGAAGGCGGCCGCGCCGTCAGCAGGTTATCCTAATCCACTTCCCGCGCCAGAAGAAATCATGCGCTCATAAAGATCCGGCGACTGAACCGGCGCGACCCCGAATTTTGGGGCTCTATATACTCACTGGCGCGGGAGCGCTCGAGCATCAAAATCAAAACTATCGGTTCAATCCCGGACGATGGATTGCCTATCCATGCCGCTTCTGAGCCTTAGCTCGACTTTGCCCAAAATTGGGGTCAGGCGTTGCGGCTTTTCGCGTTCAGGCCCAGTTCCAGAAGAGAGGCTCGCGCGCGACGAATTCGAGGGCTTTGTCGAGGGGCAGGATGATGCCGCCGAACGGCCCGACATCATCCCAGCGCTCCCGATAGGACCAGTACAGGACGCGCATGCGACCGCCTTGGTCGACGGGCTTGAGACGTGCGATAGGGGCGCCCGTTTCCTCGAGCAAGAGCGTGTAACCGCCTTTGCGGCGCTCGACGACCACGCCGCCGCCCCGGCTTTCGTTGAAGCGTTCGATGCGAGCGATGATGTCGTCCTGGCCTGGCATGGCGCGACCATATAGTGCGGTGCCTCGCCCGTCGCAGGGGTGGGGGTGAATCGAAATGCCGCACCCGACGGTGTTGCGCGCTGTCGGCTGACGGATTCGACAAGGCGGATGACATCTTCACACATCACCGCCGCCGGCGACCGCGCTCCGGATATTCTGCGAACATGGCTGCAGCCCTTCCGCCGCTTCTTCACGGCTCCTGTCTGGGAGCATGTTCTAATCTTGCTGATGGGCGCGTTGCTGGCGCCTGGCAAACGGACCGTGACGGCGGCGCTACGCATCACCGGCCGCCGGGAGGCCTCGAACTTCACCTGCTACCATCAGGTTCTGAACCGCGCGCGCTGGAGCGGGCGCGCCATTGCTCGTCGGCTTCTGTGGCTGATTGTCGACCGTCTCGTGCCTGCCGGGCCGGTGGTGATCGGCGTCGACGACACCATTGAGCGACGCTGGGGTGCGAAGATCACCGCCCGTGGCATCTACCGGGATCCCGTCCGCTCCAGCCATGCGCACTTTGTGAAGACCAGCGGCCTACGATGGTTGAGCTTCATGGTGCTGTGCCCCGTCGCCTGGGCTGGCCGCACCAAGGCGCTGCCCTCGACTTCGTGGTCGAGATCATTCGTCGATCCGACGACCAGAAGGGCTTCCATCCGGCAAACTATCCGCAAATGGCGGACTGATCTGACCGGAAACGCTAAGCCCGGCGGGTGCCTGCATATTGGCCTTCTCACCCACTGGGCGAGTACCTCATTCACGTGTTGCAGAACGTTGACGCATTCTGAGCGATAGTAGCATTGCGCTTGGGCTACTGCCCTCGCAAGCCATGATCCTTGTCGCAATGGGCGGCAATCTCATCCGCCGAAACGCTCATCCGTGAATTTCAAAACGGACTCTTAACTCTGTGTCCATGGAACCGGTAGCAGGCCGTAGAGCGGCCTCTCACATTAACTGCGCATTCTAGCCTTCTTATGCACGACGGAGCGTTTGAGAGGTTGGCGGATGTAGCCTAAGCGATTGATTTGGCGTAGGGATTCGGTTGTCTAAGCCAGCCCTGCCACCACGTCTCGCGAGCCACACCCGCCATGACCGACGATACGTTGCTGCCGCTCTCATTTCCAGCCGTTGGGCGCAAGAAGATCACAGCTGCGTTTGACGGCGGACGCATCACCTCGGATGGTGGCGTCATGCTTTTGGCCGCGGCCGAGCGACGCCTGCAACTGGCCGACAGGTTGGCCGCTGCGATCCACGATCCGCGCGACCCACAGCGGGTGACACACGCCATGGCCGACATTCTGCGCGCCCGCATCTTTGCGATCGCATGCGGCTACGAGGATGCCAACGATCTCGACCGACTGCGCACCGACCCGGCCTTCAAGCTCGCCTGCGGGCGGCTGCCCGACAGCGGGATTGATTTGTGCTCGCAGCCGACCTGCTCGCGCCTGGAGAACCTGCCAGACCTGCGCACCCTCATCCGGCTCGGCTGGGTGCTGGTCGATCTGTGGCTGTCGAGCTATGCCGCGCCGCCCAAAAGCGTGACGCTCGACATCGACGACACGGTTGATGTCGTTCACGGCCATCAGCAGCTCTCGCTCTTCAACGCCCATTACGACGAGCGCTGCTTCCTGCCGATCCACATCTATGACGCCGCGACCGGACGTCCGGTCGCCATGATCCTGCGTCCTGGCAAGACCCCGACGGGCAAGGAGATCCGCGGGCATCTGCGCCGGCTTGTCCGGCGCATCCGCGCCCGCTGGCCGGCCACCCGCATCCTGGTCCGCGGCGACGGCCACTATGGCCGGGCGGAGGTCATGGCCTGGTGCGAGAACAATGCGCTCGACTACCTCTTCGGATTGCCCGGCAACACGGTTCTCCAGCGTCTCGTTGATGAAGCCGCCGACGATATCCGCACCCGCCGCGCGCTCGAGCAAAAGCCGGTGCTGCGCGGCTATGCCGAGACCCGATACAAGGCGAAATCCTGGAAGACGCAACGCCGCGTCTGCGCCCGCATCGAGGCAACCACCCGCGGCCTCGACATCCGCTTCGTCGTCACCAATCTCGACAAAGGCTCTGCCGCGCATGTCTACGACGTGCTCTACTGCGCCCGCGGCCAGGCCGAAAACCTGATCAAGATGCACAAGAGCCAGCTTGCCTCCGACCGCACCAGCTGTCGCTCACCGATTGCCAACCAGGTGCGCCTCGTCCTGCACACCGCCGCATACTGGCTCATGCTCACCCTGCGCGAGGCGGTGCCCACAACCGATCATCTCAGCAACGCCGAGTTCGCCACGCAGGCTCCTCAAGCTCGGCGCCCGCGTCATCGAAACCGTCTCGCGAATCCGCCTGGCCTTCGCCGCCGCCTGTCCCGAGGCCAACCTGTTCCGACAAATCGCTCTCACGCTGCAGCCCGCAGGACCGTGAGCGCCGGGGCATCAAAGCCCCGCCGAACCCGACACCTTGACCCTCCAGCGCGTTCCAAAGTCCAGTCTCAGCTGCGGTGAAAAAGACGCCTCACACCTGCATGACCGAACGGCTCAGCGGCGCTCGAACCACAAGGCTCATGAATAGGACGGGCTAGACGCCGTTGGGAGGGCAGTTCACGGTGAATGGATGGGGGCACACCTCGCTCCAGACAACCAAAGGCTACGCCCACACGCCGAAGCACCTTCAGGACAATCTGAGCGTCTCTGAGGACGCGGAACAGGTCGATGCCGCGCTGCACCTTGGCATGACGCGCGAGACCGACCGCACCGGCACGGCTGTCTTGTAGCATCGCCGGGAAGACTTGACAGGTCCTACCGAGCGCTCGCACCTTTGGGCATTGGAATACCTCTCCTGCCTGACTGGCTGCGGGACAGCTGCTTGAGAGAGCGGGTGAGCGGTGCCTCTACCCACAAATGCAGGCCAACGCTGAAGAGGCAGACAGCGGCAAATGCGGCGAACAAATAAAAAGTGGCTGAGAAAATGGAACCAGCCGGAAGCACTTTTGCCGAAAGAAAGTACACGCCGTGCAGAATCAGCGGATGGATTAGGTAGGTCGCGTAGCTCGCAGACCCCAGCAGGAGAGCGCCTCGATGCGACGCCCGATGGTTTGAACGCTCAAGCATCAACGCTCCGGCGACGATGACCGTCGCTGGTAGGCCAAGCCGCATGAGCCTGATTTCCCCGGTGCGCGTAACCTCGACGCCCAAGTACCAGTCCTGGGCAATCAGCACAGCAATGGCTACCCCAATCGCGAGGACACTCAGTGTTGCTCCGTGGGGCAGGTCGAGTGCCCGTGACTTCAGATATAAGAGCCCCAGCAAACAGCCGAGCGCGAACTCAAGTAGGATGGCATTCGTATAGTACTCGATCACAAAAGATTGTGGCTTGAATACTACGCCCATGAACCAAAACGACAGAAAGGTGTCGGGCGAATTGAGAAACTGACCCCCTGACGAAATGAAGAACTGACCCTCTCGGTTATGAGAGGAGGCATGGATGACGATTGGGATTTCGGCGATTCCTGCATTGTCGAGAACGATGCAGGGAGAGGAGATGCTTCAGCCTGAAGAGGTGGCAGCGATGGTGCGGCTGCATGAGCTTGGCTGGGGAGCGAAGCGGCTGGCGAAGGAGTTCGGGTGCGCGCGCAACACGGTGCGTCGGTATCTGCGCGAAGGCGGGACTGTTCCGTTTCGCAAGCCTGTGCGGCGGAGCGCGTTTGACGGGCTAGACGATTGGCTGCGAGAGCGCTTCTTCCGCCATGATGGCAACGCCGATGTGGTGCGCCAGGAACTGGAGAGCGAACATGGGATCGTCATAGGGCTTCGGTCGGTGGAGCTTCGGGTGCAGGGTTGGCGTCGGGAGTTGAGGGTCCAGAAGCGCGCGACGGTTCGGTTTGAGACGGCGCCGGGACATCAGATGCAGATCGACTTTGGCGACACGCGGGCGTGGATCGGCGGCGAGCGTGTTCGGGTGCACCTGTTTGTGGCAACGCTGGGTTACTCGCGTCGGCTGCATATCCGTCCCTCGCTTCGGGAGCGCCAGGCGGACTGGTTCGAGGGGATGGAAGGAGCCTTCCTTCGCTTCGGCGGGGTTCCAACGGAAGTGCTGTTCGACAATCCGAAGGCGCTGGTCGAACATCACGATGCGGCGACGCGGGAGGTGCGGTTCAATGTGCGGCTGCACGCCTTTGCCCGCTATTGGGGATTTACGCCACGGGCTTGTGCGCCTTATCGGGCACGTACCAAGGGGAAGGACGAACGCGGGGTCGGCTATGTCAAGCGCAATGCGATTGCCGGCCGCCGGTTCGAGAACTGGGCGGCGTTCGAGGCGCATCTGGACCGGTGGACACGCGAGATTGCCGATCAGCGTGTGCATGGCACGACCGGCGTGGCTCCTGCGGAGCGCTTTGCCGAAGAAGCCATGGCGCTTCGCCCTCTGGGCGGACGGGCACCGTTTGGGCAGCTGCGGGATCTCGTGCGCAAGGTCCAGGCCGACTGCGCAATCGACCTGGACACGAACAGTTACTCAGTCCCCTGGCGGCTGCTCGGGGAGAGCGTCCAGGTCGTGGTGCTGGGCGGTCGCGTTATCGTGCGTCATGCGGGCGAGGTGGTGGCGGATCATGCTTTGTGCCGCGGACGTCGCCAACGGATTGTCGAGCGCGCGCATCTTGCCGGCGTGGTCGGCGCTGCTGCGCCGGTGCGATCGGCGCCGGCGGATATCGTTGCGCCTTCCGCTCTGTTGCGGCCACTGGCCGAATATGAGGCACTGGTGGGAGGCAGCTGGTGATGACGGCGGTCGATCACGAGATGCTGGTGGCTCAGCTCGACCGGCTGAAGCTGACCGCGATCCGGGACCAGCTCGACACGCTGCTGGACGAAGCGGCGCGTTCGCAAATGACCTTGCGCGAGGCTTTGGCCTTCCTCGTGACGCGCGAGATCGCGCGGCGCGACGAGCGGCGCATCTCCATGGCAGGCAAGATCGCGCAGTTCCCGTTTGTGCGCGAACTCGATGGCTTCGACTTCGACGCGCAGCCGTCGCTGGATCAGCGCCAAGTCCGGGAACTGGCGACCTGCCGCTGGATTGCCCATGGCGACACGGTCCTGTTCCTTGGACCTCCGGGTACGGGCAAAACACATCTGGCGGTGGCTCTCGGGCGCGAGGCGATCCGGCAGAACCATAGCGTCCAGTTCGTCACAGCGGCCACGCTCGTGGCGATGCTGGCCAAGGCCCATGACGACGGTTCGCTCGAAAGGCAACTGACGACCCTGTCGCGGCCGAAACTGCTGATCATCGACGAGCTCGGCTATCTCCCGTTCGAAGCCAATGCCGCACATCTGTTCTTCCAGCTGGTGTCGCGGCGTTATGAGCGGGGATCGATCCTGATCACCTCCAACCGCTCGGTGGGCGAATGGGGCAGCGTGTTTGGCGATCCCGTGGTCGCGACCGCGATCCTTGATCGCCTGCTTCATCATTCGACAGTGATCACCATCCGCGGTGACAGCTACCGGCTTCGCGAAAAGCGGGGGGGTAAGCGGGATTAGAAATAGCCCCCCCCCCCCCCCCCCCCCGCCCCACCCGCAGCCTCGCTCCCCGTTGGTCTCCGCCCTTTCTCCCCCCCCCCCCCCCCCCCCACCCCCGACACCAACGAAACTGCAAAGCAATGAGGGGGTCAGTTCTTCGTTTCGCCCCAGGGGTCAAATCCTCACTTCGCTTGACATCCAACAATGCGAGGGCAGCCCTTGAGCAGCTCAAGACGTGGACCCGGAGAGGACCTCGCCGGCAAAGGCGGTGACCCTCTGCCTGTCAGATATAGAGCGCGATCCGATTGACCCATGTTTACCGAGACTGACGCACCCTAGGTGCGGGCCCGCGCGATACTGTTTCGATATCTACAGTAACTGGCCCTCCGCCATCGATCCTGACCGTCACTTTGCCATCCTCGGCATCGATCCGGGTTACAAAGCCGGTGATGTCGATCTTTTCGCCAGCCTTTGCTCCCTTGGGTGTGTCGATCGAAAAGGGAAAGCTGTAAGAGGGTATGCTCACGCTCGACACGCCGTTGTCCAGCACCTTCAGGATTGTCACGGTGAGCGTGACTTCATCGCCGATCTTTACAGCCATGGCCTAGCACTCCATTTCCAGCCGATCGGGCACGTCGGACAGCGCCGTCATTCCCACTAAACATTCAATTTTGCTAAAATGTTCCGGAACCGATTGGCCGCCCTGCGGCTTGAGTCGCTGTTTCCGGGAGTCGCCTAGTGCATGAGTAACGCCGCAGACCGGCTTTCATTTGTTGAGTTTCAAGCGCCCACGTTGGTCGAGAAAGCTCCCGGGGGCAGCGAATGGCTTCACGAGATCAAATACGACGGCTACCGGACCCAGCTAATCGTCGAGGGCAACACAGCACGAGCCTTCACGCGCCGCGGCTACGACTGGTCGCACCGATACAAAAGAATTGTGCAGGCCGCGGCGAACCTGCCTGTTCAAGCAGCAATCATCGACGGGGAAGCTGTGGTCCTCGGCGAGACGGGGCTGCCGGACTATCAAGCTTTGGAACGGGAGTTGGGCAACCCAAACTCGCCGAAGCTAATCTTCTATGCGTTCGACCTTCTGCACCTCAACGGTCGTGATCTTCGGCAGCAGCCGCTAACGAAACGCAAGGCCGCGCTAGAAAAACTGGTGAAGCACACCGCACCGACGCTGACCTATGCCGAGCATCTGGAGCTGAGCGGGGACGACGTGTTCCAACATGCATGCCGGATGGGCTTGGAGGGGATCGTATCCAAGCGAGCGGACGCCCCCTATCGCTCAGGTCTCCAGACGAGCTGGCTCAAAGTTAAATGCATCAAGAGCGACACCTTTCCCATTGTTGCCTTCGTTGAGAAGCTCGGCGCCCATCCGCGCCGTATTGCATCGCTCTACATCGGCCGCCGCGAGGGCGACCGGCTCCTTTATGCCGGGAAAGCCCAGAGCGGTTACAATTTGACTGCAGCGCGGCGTCTTCGAGAGCGGCTTGATCCACTGATCATCGACAAGTCGGCCCTGTCGGAACCCGTCAACAAGCCGAAAGCGACTTGGGTTAAGCCAGACGTTCTAGCCGAGGTGCAATTCAGCGGCGCCACTGATCGCGGCGTGCTGCGGGAGGCAGTATTCAAGGGCTTGCGCGAAGACCTCGTGACGATACCTGCGAAGCCGCCCGCTCTATCGAAGCGGCGACAGACGGTCCGGGAACACGGTGTCCCCCGCGACAATATCCTTCAGCTGCTGCCAGACGCGGTCTCGCCCTCCAAAGAGGAGCTTATGCGCTACTGGGAGCGGGTTGCCGAACAAGCGCTCGTCCATCTCGGTCAGAGACCGCTGAAGCTGGTCCGGCACACCCAAGGGGTCACTTTTTATCACAAGGGCGCGTTGCCGAGGATTCCGGCAGCCGTGCATCAGTTGCGTGTCCAGAAGCGCGAGGGGGGCGAAGGCGTTCGGGTATGGGTGGACGACCTTGCCGGTTTGCGCGGGCTGGTCGAGATGGATGCCGTAGAGCTGCATCCTTGGAACGCGACCATTGACGATATCGAGCATGCTGATCGCGTCGTTCTGGACCTCGACCCGGGCGAGGGTGTCGAGTGGGCGGAAGTAATCGAGACCGCGTTGGCGCTCCGCGACATCATGGAAGCGGCAGGCCTGGAGAGCTGGCCGAAGGTCACAGGCGGCAAGGGCATTCATTTGATGGCCCCGCTTGAGACAAAGATGACCCACGACAGCGCCCGGCAACTGGCCAAGTCGCTCGCCCAGTGCCTCGTTGATGCACGCCCCGATCGCTATCTACTCTCCGCCGCTCCGGCAGCCCGAACAGGCCGCATCTTTCTTGATTACCTTCGTAACGGGCGCGGCAACACTGCGGTGGGAGCATTCTCGCCACGGGCCCGACCGGGGTTCCCGATCGCTCATCCGGTGACCTGGAGCCAAGTCGAGCGGGGTATTCGGCCCGACGGCTTCACCGTCGATCACCCGTTCCGGGCGGCTGCCCGAAGGGCCGCGTAGGCGGGACGGCGTCCGAAGTTTTTAGTGCTGCCGGCCGGCGCGGATCCTTGCTCTGTCATAGCAGCATCGAATAACTTACTGTCTACGATCGTGATCCCATTCGATCCTCCCCAACCTCAATCCGCTGGCTCGGGTCGGCGGGCTTTTGCGTTGGTGTCCGGTGAAGCGGCTCGCGGTTCGGCTCTGCGGCAGTGGGAAGGCCTGCCTTTTCCGCGAACCAAACCGGAGGTAATCGTTTCATACTTAAGCGATCTCGGCCGCATGTTTCCAGCATCCCGGCAGGGGACGAGGTCGATAACTTTCTCATCCTGCCGCCAATAGGAGCTCGGTCCGAAGAGGTGTTGCGCGAGTTCGAAGCATTCTTAAAGGGCTGGTTTCCGGAACACGATTTTCTTGCAAATGGCTGCGCCATGCCGTTCGGCGACGACTACCAAGTTGTGCCGATCCGCTGCGTTCACGGCGACGAACCGGGTACGCTGCGCGTGCTCCAGTGCCCCGACCAGTCGGTGATGATGGGCATCGCTGCCGCCTAGAAAAGTTTCAGGCCTGGCGAGCCGCCGGCGTTTAGCTAGCCGCCCGGGACAAGTTGCCCATGACCGCCAAGCCGACCTCTTCCCCGCAGCGACTGCTCCGGTGCGCTGATATTTCCAAGGTAGTTCGACTTGAAACCTGTCGGCGCATTTAATCCGCGCAATGCTGGCATGGGGCCCTGGGCCTCCCTCGTCGCCGACGTACACTAAATCTGTACATCAACCTAAATTAGGGACCTCGAACCAGCGTCGCCCTCGGCCTGATCAAACGCGAGCTCCACCTTACTTCCGGAACAAATCCAGAATGCTAATTTAGCCAAAAGATCCTCATGGGTGAAGATCTGGGAACAAAACGTGAATATCAACCTCTATCGGACAATGTTTAACTAAAATAATAAAAGTATTCCCGAACCGAGTGTAAACTAGTGGAAACTTGTTTAATCGCAATCCAGTAATGTTGCTGCCCCAGCGAACTTAAGGAGGGAGACTGTTATGGCTAAAATCAAACGTTCACCAGCATGTTGGCAGGCAATGCAATGATTTCATGCTTTTGATGCCGGGAAATGCCGCAGGCATTGGTGTCGGCGCAGGCGTTCCGATCGGTCGCAGCAGCGGCGTTAAAGCCGGCGCGGGCGCATCAATCGGCAGCCGCGGTGGTGTGAAAGCCGGTCCCGGCGCATCGGTGGCCAGTTCTAGCGGCGTCACGGCTGGCGCGGGTGCAAGCCCTACATTCGAGAAGCCCGTTATTCGCCGCACCTTTCAATCGTGCTATGGAAATCAAGTCATAGGGCCATAACGGTAGGCCGTGCGGTCAGGAGCGCTTGGAGGAACCAGCATTGCCGGAGGGTGCCGAAACTCGTCGTGATCATCGGCAACGCGTCTTGAAACGTGCGACCATCATCATCAGCATCACAAGCTCTGAAATCAGCTGTACCATGCGCAATCAGCATGCAGGCGGAGCAGAATTGAAGTTGCCAGCCGAAACAAGGATTCCGACCGAGTTTCTTCTGTACGTTCCCGTCGACGGAGTAGCTTACCGATCTGTTGTGCGATGGCGCAAAAACGAGAAGGTCGGGATCCAATTCACTGGCGTTGAGCCGAAGCCCCGCCTCCATTACGGATAGCGCGGGGTTGAATAACGCGCTTCAGCGAACCGTCGAAAGTTGATCATTGACCGGTCTTGCAGATTTGCTAGGTCAGTAGTGCACCTTGCCTCCCAGTGGTTCCCATCACCTTCCTGGGAATACAGCCGCGGCCTGACCAGCCTCGCTGGCTCGACCTTGGCGTTTTCCTTCTGCGTCATGTTGTCGGCCGAGATCAGCCGGCGCAGCGACCGCATGATCTCCCTGCGCGTCTACCTGTAGATGACCACTCGTTTTTTTGGGGGATATTTAGATGGCGGATGCCGTCGACGGGCGCGGTCCCGCTGGAATTGTCAAGATGATCGGCCGCACCAGGATGCCTGGTCTACCGGATCCTCTAAAGCCGATAGCCGATAGTGATTTGCCTGGCGACAGGTACACAGCCGCGCCGAGCACTCGTTTCGGTCGCGGCGCCGGCAGCTTGATGTCGGTCCGATAGCACCAGCGTATTTTTATCTCTACCGCCTCGGAAGAGTAATCGCTTCTGCAGTCCATTTTCCGGTTTCTGTAATCCGGAATTTCAAGCCAGACAGTGCAGCGATACCATCGGGATCGAATTCGGGATTGCGCTTCCAATAATCGATGACCACCGTGGTCACGCCATCAAACACCTCTTCGCGCAGCCGGCGGCAACCCGAATGTCGCGTTGATTCTGGACCACAGACGGGTATGGTATCCACGCGTTGTATCGTTTGGCAGGTGATGGATTACTTTGGTGGATAAGCGATCGATGTCGGAGGGCTCCTGAGGGCACTTTGGCGATTCGTGCCAAATCACCGGCTGCCCATCGTAGTTAAATCCAGTTCGCGCGATCCTGAGGTTTCACCCTGTGGTAATTTTGCTGAGGAAGACATTTCGTTTCTTAGAAACAAGACGTTTATTTCTTTTCTAGCTCGGAATAATCCGCGTTCTTTTTTCCGGTAACATCAGGATCGGGAAGTCGGCGAGCAGTGCGCTTGAACGGTCTGGGAAAGTTAGAGCCGACTTGACCGCCTACCAAAAGCAGTGTTGCTGGTGCCGAGCGGAGCTCAGGCTATGCCAGAAGCAGTCGCCGCTCAGAAATCGGCTTCCTTGAAGTATTTGGCCTTCAGCCATGTGTTCGACGGTCCGCTCCTGTAGCCGCTGTCGGCGCGTTTCGAGATGATGCTCTCGAGCCCCACCTTCTCGATGGCCCGAAAGATCGCTAGCGCACTGCTCTCGAAATGCTCGCTGTACTGGATCTTGCCGAGGCCGTGCTCAACGAGTTGCCACAGCGCCTGCTTGCGCTGCAGCAGAGGCAAGGAGGCTAGATTGCGACCGTCGAGATGGAGGATATCAAACGCGACGAACACCAGCCGGCTCGGTTCGTGCCAGATCGCGGCTTCCAGCGCAAGGCAATGGGGAGCGCCCTGCTCACCTGGAACAATGACCTCGCCGTCGATAATGGCAGCCCGGCATGGCAGCTCGGCAGCCAGTGCGATGGGCCAGTATTTCGTGGTCCAGTCACGGCCGTTCTTGCTGTACAGACGCACGCCGCCTTTATCGATGATGATCTGCGTTCGGTAGCCGTCAAGGTTGACCTCGTGAACCCATCCGTCATCTTCGGGCGGCTCCGTGACCCGGGTCGGGATCTGCGGCGGAATGAACTCCAGCTGGCCGCCGTTCACCTTGGCACGCTTACTCAATGACGCCACCTTTGATCGCGCGGCGGCTGATCGGCACAGGCAGCCCGACATCCCCCCAACTTGGACGCCTGCCGCCTGTGCCGAGCCCCCGCCGAGCCATTGCGAGCATGTGCGCACGAGGCCGGATTGTCGTTAGCTTGGCATCCAAATACTTGTCCTGGTGTACATATCCGCTGTAGGCGCCGCGCTCCTGCACCTTCTCACTATCGATGCGGGGCTCCCGCATCGTCCCCGGCTGACCTATATTATCTCGGGTTGCCGCAAGCCGACGCAGTCCCCTGGCAAATTTCGGGACCTGGTTAGTCCATCAAAAGCACCAGAGCGGGGTGCAGCTTCTTCAGATTCGGCAATGATTTCGATTGCCAGGGTATGTCGGGCGTTCCACGCACGACGAGTCGAACATCGGGATGCTTGCGCACCTCGATGGTAAATTTCGCCAGCAGGTTGATGCCGGAAGAGTTGAGAAAGTGAAGGTCCTTCAGATTGAGCGTAATGGAAGCGGGATTCGAGGCAAGCACACTGGTCGCCAACGCTGTGATAGGCGCACCGGCGTCGGAACTGGCAAGCCGCATTGCACCGTCGAAGAAAATTTCGCTTCCTTCAGTCCATACGCGGTAGTCGTCTGTCTTGATTTCCATAGCCTGGCTTCGTTTCCTCTAATTGTGAATTTGCGAGATCGGAATGGAGGCATATGTCTCCACGCAAATCCGATCGCTTTCGTCGGCGGCGCTGAATATCCAAGCCAGGCGCGCGCCGTAGTCGCTCATCAACGTCAGCAATCCAAGTCCGGAGCCTCCTACGTCGGGGTTCGCGGCATTGGCTTCAATTCGCTGTATCAGCAGGTCTATGGGGTCGCCAACCGTGATGTCCTCCAGGAGACTTTGGAACTCGGACGCATCTTCACCATCGAGGTCATTCGACACCTTGAGCTTGAAGCATTCCGAATCCATCGACGCCTCGATCAAGATCTCACCCGGTGCGCGAAACTTGACGGCATTTTCGATGAGTTCGTTGACCAGATATCCAATGCTGTGCCGCACTTCCATGTAGTCATTGCGGCACGACCGGAAGCGCAATGCGAAAAGATCGGCGATGAAGTCCGAGGTCGTGGCACAATGACGCCAACTCAAGTCGAGAGGTCCGTCGAACAGCCGCACGCGACTGACGCTCTCCTTCATCCCGATTGCAACGTCAGGGGTCCCGAACAGCGTTGTCATGGCTATGTGTGCCTTATGATCACGAGGGTGATGTCGTCGTGGATCTTCTGGATCCCGATATGGGCCATGAGATCCTCGATGATCCCGGTTTTGATTTCCTCGGCGCTCCCGCCTTGACGTTTTCGTGCGCTCTGGCAGAGGCGCTCGAACCCGAACAGCCTTCTGTCTTGGTCTTCCGCCTCGGTCACACCGTCGGTGTGCAGCACGATCACGTCGCCACTGCCGAACAGGATGTCGCGCGTGGCAATGAACTTCGAGATGTCATTCTCCAGGCCAACCGGCAGACCCAGATCCATCGTGTCGATGCGTTCGACGTCCCCGTCCGCACGCACGACGAGAACGTCCTCATGCTGGCCGGATAGCGTTACCCGCTCATCCTCGAAGTCAAGGAAGGCCAGCGAGAGATGCTTGCCGGTGTTCGTCCGCTCGATGTTCTTGTAGATCGCTCTGTTCAGCCGATCCAGAAACTGGTGCGGATCCGCCTCGCTGGTCTCCTGCAGCGCGCGTGCAACGGATTGGACCATCAGCATCAGCACGCCGCTCTCGAGACCATGACCGGTCACGTCGCCGATGCCGATCTTGACCCGTGACCCGTTCTGCAGGACGTCATAATAGTCACCGCCGACCTCGTCGGCCGGCCGCATGTAGGCCGCGATCTCCAGCCCCGGAATCGCTTCGAGTTCGAATTGTTTCGGCAGGACCATCATCTGTATCTGCCTGGCGACCGCGAGCTCGGCACCAAGGCGGACGTTCTCGTCCTGCAGCTTTTCGTTGAGTGCGGAAATCTCCTGATTGGCGTCCCCGAGTTCCCTGGTTCGTTCGTCGACGAGTTGCTCAAGGTTTTCCGTGTGAAAGCTGATCTGCTCGGCCATCCGGTTGAAAGCGATTCCGGCCGCTCCAACCTCGTCGCGCGTCGGAATGTTCACGCGGACTGAATAGTCTTTGGACTGGAGCCGCTGGGCGGCGCTGGCAAGCGCCCTGAGGCCCGCGGTGATCCGCTTCGAAATTCCGAGCACGGCCGCAAAAACAATCAGAAGCGAAACGGCGATCGCCGCGATCTGAAACAGCAGGATACGATTGGTTGCGCGAGAAATACTCTCCTGCGCGGCGAACAGGGATGCATAGATCTCCCGTTCGGGAACGACGATCCCGACCGACATCGTTTCGGACTTGATCGGTCCCGAACTCCACAAATTGGTCGGCTTCAAGCTCTTGAGGACAACAATATAGGGAACGTGTTCGCCCTTGCTGTCGAGCATGATATGCTGAATGACACCGTCATTGTTCTGGTCTAGAGGTAGTGACGCGATAGCCGGCTGCGTACTTCCCCGCAGAGACCTTTCCAAGCCGGTGACGCCCTGCGTGCCCGCATCGCTCGATGAAGTCAGGCCGATGATCGCCTGGCCCGACGGATTGATCGCCACCACGTTGCCAGTCGACATCGTGAGAAAGCCGAACCCGGTTTCAGCGATCTTCACCCTTTCGACGACTTTCGCGAGCTGATCGAGAGTGATGTCTGCTCCCGCCGTACCGGCGATACCGGTGCGATCGCGCGTCCATAGCGGGTGGAAAAAGCTGACGATCAGCTTTCCCGTGATTGCATCGGTGTAAGGCGCTGTCTGGGTAATATCGTCAGGGACCGGACGTGAGGCTGGATCCCTGGCCCATTGCTGCCATGAACCATAGATTCCCGGAAAGAAGAACTCCCAGAATTCCGCCTTGTTGTGGCCTGGATAGAGTCGGTCGAAGGTCTGTGCCTGATCCGTATACGGTACCGTCCGGAAGATCGGCCGTTCTTTTGGACCAATATAGTACATCTGCAGTTTGGACGACCCGCTGGCCATGAGAGTCGGCGCGACGAGATCGATCACGGTACTGTCTTCTATTTCCTGCTGAACGCTGGGCAGCGGACTGTGGTCGGCGCCCAGCAGGTAGCCCCAGACGCTTACCACGGAAGGCGCGCCCGGCAGATTCTGCGCCCAATCGCCCTGCCCGTTGTAGACAACCTTCACGGAGCCGGGCGCCTCATGCGAAAGCGTGGCTCCGACCTGTTGCTGCCTCCTCGGATCGTCGATCTGGGTCTGCAGCACGCCAGCTAGCGCCTTGACGTCCCCGTGAACCCGATCGAGCAGCAGGTCAACGCTCAACGCTGTCGACTCGGCATAGGAACGAATGTATTCCTGGTTTGCGTTCGTCAGGCCCTCACCGACTTCCGATGTGGCGTCGCGCGACAGCTTTTGAACGTTCCAAAGCGCCAGACCACCGCTCAGCAGGAGGTCGAACAGTACGGCGCCGCCAACGACCAATACGAATTTCGCTCGAAAGGAGCGCAGGCCGAAGCGCGGTGTAGGCTCGTTATCGGCTTTCATTGTGGCCGTCGCCCCGATGCGACCCAGATCGGCCAACCCGCATAACCCTTGGGGTGTAGTGCAGCGAAAATGTGATCCTGGAAGCCCTGCCGGAACCGTGCGACGAACTCCGGTCCGTCACCGCGTCTGGTCGCCATCTCCCCGGCATAGACATCCGCCCAGGCTGCAATGACGTCGGCGAAGTCCTGCGGATCGCCGTCCAGGTTGGTGACCATGAAGGTCTCCACAAGGATGTCTTCGAATCCGGCTTCCACCAGGTATCGCCGACTCTTGGGCCCAAGCTCGACGTCCATCTCGAAATGCCCGAACAGCTTCGCCACCTCGTCGTAGGTCCAGCGAATGCTTTCGGCGCGCGGCTCGCCGAGGCAATGCGAATTCTTTTCGTTGGTGATATAGACCCGACCGCCTGGCTTGCATATGCGGTAGAGCTCCTTGAGGATGAGTTCAGGTCGATTGAAGATTTGCAGGGAATGTCGGCAGGTGACCAAGTCGAACTGCGCTTCGTCGAGCAGCATCTCCGACGCATCGCCATACGTATATTCGATGCCCCGGATGTCGAACTCCCGCATCACTCGTCGAGCATAGTTCAGGCTTGATCTGGAGTGGTCGAGGGCGACGATCCGCGATGGCTGGAACTCCTTCTGCGCGAGCACAGCGAAATCGCCGATCCCGCAACAGATGTCGGCCATGACGATCCCGGGCCTCATCCCGTGTCGCGGCAAGATTGCGCGCTCGTGGCGCCATGTCATCTTTGTCTGAGTACGCAGGATCGGTACGAACCCGCCTTCCTCAAGGAAGCCCTGCCCCGGATAGAATTCGGTGTCATACTCCTCGACCGTGATGTTCGGTTCAATTCCGCTCAGGCGACCGAATTTTCGCGAGGTCCATCCGACGACGCTTGACGTGATGACGACGAATTTGAGATCGGGTCGAGCGCGACAGGCGTCAATGATGATCCTCGAAAAGGTGTGAAATGCAGCGTTATTCATCTGCGTCAGGCGTCTGACATTGACGTAGAGAACGCCCCGCACACGGTCGATCGCATCGCGAAGCAATGCTATGCTGGACCCAAGCTCATCGATCGCCTGAGGCCGGACCACCCCCGATATGGAGAATTCCTGATTGTTCGCGTCGTATTGCGCCTTGAAGCG
This sequence comes from Mesorhizobium sp. M1142, assembly GCF_040318565.1. NCBI lineage: Bacteria > Pseudomonadati > Pseudomonadota > Alphaproteobacteria > Hyphomicrobiales > Phyllobacteriaceae > Mesorhizobium > Mesorhizobium sp. M1142. Next base: position 9,421 of record NZ_JAMYMK010000016.1, on the reverse strand, counting down.
GGGGAGAAGGTCGTAAGGGCTCAATTTTGCAGGCCTTCAAGCGGAAGATCCACGACAAGCTTGATTGCATCACCATCGGCTTCCTCGACCCTGAGTGTCGCGTTGTAGTCGACAGCCAGTTCCAGGAGTACGATTTCCCGGCTGGGCGCGAGATCCCCAGACACAGAATTAAGATATCGCTCCCTGGCCTCGAACCCTGCGACTTGCGACACGGCTTCTTCGTAGAACTGGCGCTCTTCTGGCAGGCAAGGAAACGTCAACTCGATCCTGTCCGTGGCGCCGTGGCGAGACACCCTGCATGCCAGTTCGCCGTCGGCATGGCGCGTACGAAAGGCGACTTCCAGCAATTCGTTGAAGGCAGAGGAAAAGAGATTTGAATGCCGGACCGAGTCTGACCTGTTTTGACTGATCATCCGGGCCATGTATGTCGAGAGATAATCGCAGTGTCTCCAAGCGGAGACGAAAGCTTTGATTTCCATGTCGATCTGGATCATGGGCTCAAAAGTCGGCCCGCCAGCCGGATCATGATGAACAGGTCCCATCGGCATCCTCCCTTGTTCTGTCAGTATTGACCCTTGGTGGCGCGATGACCTCCGAGGCGGAAAATTTCACCGCGCTCCGTTATGACTCAGTCTCGCACCGACTCCAAAAATTGCGCGGTATCTGCCTCGATCGTTTCTACAAATCTCCACTTCGCCGTTGACAAGGGTGCAAGGCGCTAGACCGCCCGATTTGATTGCTCCATCGCTCGTACCACCCTCAGCGGGGTCCGCCTGATGAAATCGCTGGTTGCCTCGGCTCCGAGCGGGCGTCCCAGGAAATTCCCTTGCAGGCAATCGCAATTCTCCTTGATCAGCCACCGTGCCTGTGCCGACGTCTCGACCCCCTCGGCGGTGACGCTTATCCCCAAGCCGTGCGCCAGACTCATGATCGATCGCACGATGGTCTGGCTTTTTAGATCGGTCTCCAGGTCCGTGATAAAGTACTGATCGATCTTCAAGGTGTCGAAGGGAAAGTTCTTAAGGTAGCTCAACGATGAATAGTAAGTTCCGAAATCGTCTAGCGATATTCGTATTCCCAAGACATTCAGCGTGTTCAATGTGTCTATATTGTCGATCGTCTTCTCAAGTAGAACCCTCTCGGTTATCTCAAGTTCAAGTCTGTCGGCTTCAATCCCAACCGCGTCGATGACCTGAGCGACGGTGTCCGTCAGCGAACCGCTAAGGAACTGAGCCGGCGACAGGTTCACTGCGACTGTCAGCGAGGAGGGCCACGTCAACGCCTGGCGACAGGCTTCCTCGAGCACCCATCGTCCAATCTCGTCCATCAGACCGTCGGCTTCGGCGATCGGTATGAACACGTTGGGTGGAATGATTCCGACCTCAGGGTGCCGCCACCGCAGCAGCGCTTCGAAACCGGTCACTGACGAGGGAGGTCGAATGAGCGGCTGATACTCCAGATAAAGCTCGCCGCGCTCCAGCGCGGTTCGAAGGCTGCGCCTGAGATTCTCGCGTTGCTCGAGCAAGAGCAGCATCGAACGGTTGAATGTTCGAGCGCAGCCGCGTCCATCTGTCTTGGCCGCGTAAAGAGCAATGTCAGCGGCTTTCATCAACTGTTCGCCATCGGTCCCGTGCTCCGGCCCGAAAGCAATTCCGATACTCGAGCCGACGAACACGGGAATGCCGTTGATGACGAACGGGTCCTTGAACGCGTCGACTAGAGATCCGGCGAGGCGTTCAGCCTCTGCTGGCTGCTCCTTTCCCAATTGGACGACAGCGAACTCATCGCCGGCATACCGGTATGCGGATTCGCCGTCCTGCAGCGCGTCGCGGATACGACCCGCCGCGAGTTGAAGAACAATGTCGCCTGCTCCATGGCCGAGCGTGTCGTTGACCGCTTTGAAATCGTCAAGGTCGATTTGCAGAAGGGCGGCTTTCGGCTTTGATCCGCCGAGGGCCGCCATTGCCTGCTGGAGCCGCTCGCCGAATCGCCGCCGATTCTCCAGTCCGGTCAGCACGTCGTGCGTCGCCTGATGGAGTAGAACTACATGCTCTCGTTCCTGCGCTGCGCTCCGCCCGCCGTCCTCCCTTAATTCGATGATTCCCACACCATTTGCCGTGGTGAACACAAAAACGGACCGGTGCGCTCCGCCCGATGATCGCGGCAAGTCGATGCTTGTCGGAGAGCCACCCTGGAACACACGAAGAAATTCGTCACGATAGCTCGTATCGAGAAAGCTCGGGTAGATCTCCCAGACGGCGGCGCCCGGCGCTACCGCGCCTCCGTACAAGCCTTTGAGCTTGGCCGCGTAGTGCGTCAGGCGAAAGTCACGGTCATAGAACGACAAAAGTTCGGTCGTGTTCGCCAAAAGGTCTGCCAGAACGCCTTCGCCGACACTTGGAGCATCGCTCGATGAAGGCCCCTCACTCTCCGTGCCGACGCCTGAAGCCTCTGAGGGCAAGAACCACCTCCATAGTAGGTGCAGACTCGCGCCCCTCAGTCTAAAGGTAGCATAACTGTCGAGCTTGGCAAACTTTCAAATCGCAGTCTTAATAAGAGCCGCCCGTAGCCCAGTTCCATGTATTCTCCGCCTTGATTGGCAGCAAATTATCGATAACGATGAACCGTCCCAGTTCGTTAACAAACCGTGAATCGGCCAGAATCAGCTGTGTGATTGATGCGCAATAGGCGCGACACGAAGATATTGTGGTCCATGAGGCGGCGTGACCTTCGCCGCCCCGGGCAACCCCTCTTCTGAGAGTCAGCCCAATCAGCTTCGCGATCCTGTAATCAGTTTCCGAGCGCCTTGAGCCAACCTTCAAAGGAAGAGGCCTCCTTGTCTCCGGCATGCGAAACAGAGTGGGCGGGGCGCGGCAATACCACAGTACTGCGGCCTTCGCGGGGGCTGTAACCGAATTCCTTGCTGAATGCTCGGCTGAAATTAGCCGCTGAACTAAACCCGAAGGCTTCAGCAATTTCAACAATGCGCCGGCTGTCCGCCGGATCGCTTAGCGCAACATGGGCTGCCAGAAGGCGGCGACTTTGTATGTAATGGAGAACACCACCGCTTGGTTCGAACAACTGGATAGAGACGAGAGCGCGAGACGCCGAGCGCCCGGCACATTGAATCCGGTGTCAAATGAACCGCATCCAGATTGTGGTGGACGTATCGACGCGCTCGCTCCATTAGCGCGACACCCGTCAATTGTTCGACGGCCGCAGCCTGTTCTGCCGGAGGCCCGAGGCAGGCAATAACCATGCTGCGTGTTGCGTGCACGATGCGGGGCAGATCGTCAGCCGTGAGGCTGCGCAGTCTTGCTTCTATGCTGTTGACGTAGTCGACCAAGAGGTTGGCAAAGTTGCCGGACAGAATTGAATTGTTCTTTGCGTCAAGGGTTGACGCCGCATCAGAGAACAAATCACGCGGCATATACAGAAAGAGACTTTCCGAGTCCGTTACCCTCCCGCGAAACGGGTAGCCAAGCGATCTGATCTCTAATTTGCCCGACTGGTTTTCCGCAACGCGGCGATCGACCTCCGTCCACGACCGGCCAGTTCGTGGCAAGACGATATACCAGTGATCGATCGAACTGGATCGGAGCTTAGCGGCGGAACGCAAGTAGCTATGTGCCGGCGCGCGCTGTTGAACGATCAGCATGCCACCGAGATTCCAAGCCATGTGATCGGCGGGAAAGCCATCGTTCAGCGATTTGCAATCCGGCAACCTGACCTCGACAAGCGGCGCCATATACGCTTGCCAAGCGGCGAATTGACCTTCTGGCGCCAGTTCGAGCGTTGAAAAGGGCAGAGGTTCGAGCGCCGGCGCGAGTGATGGAGCGTCCCCATTGTGGGGTTGACCTTCGCGCGGCCAACGACGTCGGTCACGGTCTCGCGGCTGCCTCGCAGGGGCCTCGTCTTGCCTCTTAGTGTCCATCGCGTGGTGCCATATCCGAATCGGGTATGCCCGTGCCCCTCTCAATCATGTGGTGTACTTTCAGACATCTGACAAGACTGGCGGAACTCGAGCCGACCGAAACGGCGATCACGCTGGATTTCGGCAAGAAATGCATTCCGAGATAAGTTTCTGGATGCGAAGATAACGACACTCTTCAACCCGATGCGTATAGAATCTTGCATCGTGAAATGGTTGTTGAGGGGACCACCGAAATGAACACGAAGCTCAACAGCGAAGATCGTCGCGAAATAATTCTTGATGGATACCGTGAAAACGGGCCGTTGAAAGTTATTGCCGAACAGATCGGATGCTCACTGGCGAATGTGAAAGTCACCGCCACTAAAAATTGGCTGCACTCGAACTCAGAAAGAAGCGATGGAATTTCGGCGCGGATTTCACGTCCCGGAAGTGCGCGCTGATTTTGGGACTATTAACAGAGAAAGCGTTAGGCAGCAGGTAAACTGATTCCAATACACTGTGGGCGATATTATCGCTTAAGCATCCCATTGGGTCACCGGTTCATCAGCAAAAAGCCCGCCGCAAAGCACGGGGGCGGGCCTGAAAGGTTCGGACAGATGCTGCGTCGGCGTTTCAATCCCACCTGCCTGAGCCCTCACGATCTGGCTATTTGCGACCGCGTGTTCGATGAGGTCTGCTCGGATGAGAATCTCGATCCTTTGGACCCGGACGCCGAAATCTTGGCGGTTATGGTTGTGGCCATTTTTCGAAATGCTCACACCAGCGAGCGCGAACTGCTGGAGGCGGTCAGGTCTCGTCGGCAAAAGGCTGCGGGAACCGGACATTAGTACATGTCGCCCAAAAGTGCGCGCGTCGCATGAATCCGTTCAGTCGCGACGCGCTTGTCTTATGACATTATTTGCCGAAGAGGCGAGACGGGGCGAGGGCGCTGGAATTCACCATCCTTACGTCTGCGCGAAATGGAGAGGCGAGAGGGCGGTCTGGCCGGAAATCGATCTGGACGGAAGCTATGGTCGCTTCCTGCGGCGCGCATGAAGTCACGTAAGGCGCACCGCGTGCCATTATCAGAATCGTGCCGTCGAAATACTCCGCGACATGAAGAACAAACACATTTCCGATTTTGTGTTTCCGGGCCAGCGTCCGCGCTCGCCGCTTAGCGACATGACTCTCGCCAAGCATTGAAACGGCAGGCGGCGGCGACTTCACGGTTCATGGAATGCGCAGCGCGTTCCGAGATTGGGTATGGGAGGAAACGGACTATCAGGCCGAAGTTGCCGAGGCCGCAACTTGCGCACGCTGCTGGCACCGCAGCCGAGCGCATACCGGCGAGGCGACGCCTAGGATAAGCGGCGCAAGATGATGGCGGATTGGGCAGCATATTGTGCCAGCTCCGCATTTAGCTATGCTAAACTTGCTTATTTAGCCACTGAATCTTACCCGTAGCAGCAACCTAGTGCTGACGTGCGGCCCGTTGGTCGCCTGCAGGATGGCCGGACCAGCATCCCGCCGCTCCCATGTGGACGGTGCCGAAACCTCCCAGCTCTTTCAAATCAGCAGTTGAACCGCGTCCGAATCTGTCGGGCTGCGAGGAGGAGCCATGAACGATAATTCGCCTACACTTGTGTCCTTGATGACGCCGCGAAGATGACGGGTATGAGCCGTACGATGGTCAACAGATATCGCGTCGAAAGCCGGTTTCCGGTTGCGGTCTCACTCGGCGACCGCCGCGTCGTTCACTCAGAGGTCTCCGAGGTCTCCGACCGGATTGCAGCGAAGATCGCGGCGAGGGCGGCTTAACCCGCTGCCTTCAAAAACCACCGCGGATTCAACCGCGGCAACTTCAAAAAGGGAACCACCAACTTGCACATATTGTCAATTAGACCGGAGCCGCCTGGCGCCGGCAGCGTCATCGCGCGCTTTGATATTTCGCTAACCGATGCCTGCCGATTGTACGGCATGAAGCTTGTTGAGAAGGCCGACGGCCGACGCATGACGTACGGCACGCAATCAGGCGGCCTGCACGTCGCGACCTTGGCACCAGCGTTCGCAGAAGAAATCACGTGCGCGGCTGGCGTAGCCCTTGGAGGCTTGGACGCCCATGAGGATCTCAGACACCATACGCTCATCACGACGAGTTCCCGATCACTTGGGCGACTTGGCTAACTTGGCTATCGAATGCCGGCATTGTTGTGGCGTGACGTTCGACTCCGCAACTTTCGCCATCGAGGCCGCCGTTCGAGGTGAGGGCGTCGTTTTGGGTCGAACCATGCTGGTCGCGGCTGACCTTGCCGGCACACTTGTACGTCCCTTTGAACTCGCCCTCGAGGCCTCGTCAAAATACTTCATCGTCTACCCGCCCCGCGCCATTGCCCAGCCGAAAGTCAAAGCGTTTCGGGATTGCCTGTTTGCTGGGATGCATCCAAACGACGGTCCTTATGGCAAGACTGAGATGCGTCCAAGAAGAGCCACCAGTTCCGCCTGACGTTTCGTTTCGGTCTTGGCGAACAGCGAGGCAAGCTGCGAGCGGATCGTGGTGCGGCTGAGGCGCCAACTGCGAGCGATCTCCAAAGGCGCATCGCCCTGAGCCAAGCGCAACGCGAGGTGCGTTTCCGCGCCCGTCAAGCCAAACATCTTTTGCAGTGTCTGAGGATTTGGCCCCGACCTGTTCTCGCGGTCCAGTAACGCCACAATGCTCATTCCGTCAGGAGCGATAAACCCGTTCTCGTTCAATATCACCGGCCTGTCGGCGCTGCTGCGGATCACCACCCATGATAGTGAGCCCGGCAGGAAATGGGCCGGAACATTCGCGATCAGCCGCCTCAAGGCCACTGAAAGGCCGCTGGCCGTATCGGCTACTTCGCCCTGGCGCTCCAGCGTGGTTTGAGCGGCTGCGTTCCATTCGACCACTTTCCTCTCTCGGTTCAGCACGAGATAGCCGCAGCCGATGCGATCAAGCATGCCGGTTATGGGTTCCAGGCTACGTGCTCTTGGCTCCCCGACCCCTGAGCCCAGTCGATCTGATGCACGATCTGAATAGGCATAAGAGGGCCGCTTCGTATGGGCCTCACGGTCATACTTGGTCCTCATCACAATGTATCGGTTGCACGCCGCAGCTTCAGTGTGTCTAACGATCAGAGTCATTTTCTACTCCTACCAAAAATTTCACCAGCCTGAAGCAAGTTATTCTGGATTTACAGAAAGTCTTTAAGTGATAATATCGTTCAGATGGGGTTGTACTAAGTTACTCGTCCATGATGATTGCACCGTTAAGGGTCAAAAAGTTTGCGTGCAATCGCGATATTTATAATATTATGTTCCGGGATATGAAAGCCACGCCGAAATTCGGCCGCCTTCTTCGAGGTTCGAGTGCAACCGAGTTTACTGGTGCTGACTCTTAAACTCGCCAGTGAGCATCCGATCGTGGTCGAAATACGTTTCAACGGTTCGTTATTAACGTATCCATCAAGAATTATCTTGCGACTGGCTTCGCTTTTGAGCTTTGCGTTATTTCGGTGACCTCCTCAACTACGCTTTCACAATGCTCGATTCTATACGGACCAAGTTGAAGATTGTCGTTAGCCTCGCATCCAGAAACTTGTCTCGGGATGCATTTCTTAAGATTTCTTCATACCGCCAAGCTGCCGATAGTATTCCTGCTCACCTGTTTCCGACACCACACAGCCCTCCCATGAAAGGGCAGGATTATCAGAACCTCGTAAAGCTCTTCTATCTCAAAACTGACCATAAGAGATCCCCATGACCACAACCGCCACCACGCCCCGCTCGACGAGCAACGGTGCGGCCGGATGCCGCCATCGAGCATCTCGAAGTGGCGATCGACAAGACTGCAGAGATGGGCGCGCTGGCGCTTTCCGGCGTGATTTTCGGCGGTATTGGCGAACGCACCGGCCTGCCCCCCACCGAAAAGGAATACGACACCATCGCGCATGTGCTGACCGTCGCCGCCAAGCACGCCAAGATCCGGGGCATAGAGCTCGGAATCGAGGCGGTGAATCGCTACGAGAACCACCTTATAAATACTGGCGCGCAGGCCGTCTGGATGCTCGAGAAAGTCGGCGCCGACAACATCTTTGTTCATCTCGACACCTACCACATGAACATCGAGGAAAAAGGGGCCGCCAATGGTATTCTGGCCGCTCGCGATCACCTGAAGTATATTCACTTGTCAGAGAGCGATCGCGGCACCCCGGGCACCGGCAACTGCCCCTGGGACGAGATCTACGCAACGCTCGCGGCGATCGGCTTCAAGGGCGGACTTGCCATGGAAAGCTTCATCAACATGCCGCCGGAAGTCTCCTACGGCCTCTCCGTCTGGCGGCCAGTCGCGAAGGACGAGGCCGAAGTGATGGGCAATGGCTTGCCATTCCTGCGCAACAAGGCTCGCCAATACGGTCTGATCTGACCCAATGGATGACGGGGAGGCGGACGGCGCGAAGAACGCCGCTTTTATCCGGCGAATGGCAAAGGGGCCGGACGTTCAATCTCTGGACCCGAAAATGGCCGTGACGGCGCACTGCCAGACGGCGCCATGCCACCATCGCCAAGTGCTCGACATCGTGAAGCCCGCGGGATCGGTCCGGTCCGGACGCGCCAGCGATGGCGGACGATCTCATTCCGAAGCTGAAATGCGCCAAATTCGGCGGCAAGCGTGGTGGATTGATCTATACGCCCGACACCAGCCAGAGCGCATACGGCAAATGATAGCTCGAAGCTTGTCGGCATCTAGGTATTCCACCGGCACGTCGCGCCATGTCAGCGCATATTTGGGGTCGACAGCCATATTGAGGAACCGCTCGATCAAACTGCGGTTTTTGGCTTGCGTTGCGGGATCGAATTCAGCCCATTCCATTGTAGTTTCGAGCCGGCGTGCCGCTTGGCCGAACGTGCGGGGCAGGGCGCGGCCCGGCACGTCAATAATCTCCGCTTTGCCTGCGCAACCTTCGACTGCGCGACGGTACGCTGTCTCGAACATTTCGTCACCCGGCCGGCCGGAGAGGGCAATTGTTGAGCATGCGGATTGGCCCGAAAGCGCCAGTACTCCTTGCCGTTGACGACGCGCGACGAGGCGCCAGGGTAGTCGGGGTGTTTAGCCATCAAACCCTCCTTCGAGGCTTCTACGACACTTACTCTTCACTTGGCTTCCCTTGGGCTATCCCATCTGGTGAAAGAGCCGTGATTTGCATCCCGAGACGAAGGAGCAACGGGTAGGGGAAACCACGACCTTGCTCTATGCCCTCATATGTGCGCTTCGGGATGCCCAACAATTTCGCTGCGCTTTCTGCCGTGAATCCTTCTCTTGCCCGCCAAGCTTTCACATCTCGCGAGAGCTCGTCTTTATCATTGACGTCAACCCGTTTGCTCACATGGAAATCATACTACGCCGACAGCGTATACGCAATCTGCGTAATCATTTACGCCTAGCACTTTTTCCGCTTCGTTCCAAAAGCACCCGGAGACCACTCTCTT
>NZ_JAMYMK010000015.1:0-141650 GCF_040318565.1 Mesorhizobium sp. M1142 | reverse complement strand
TCGACCTCAATGTAAGCCAACGATAGGATGGCAAACTGTTCGCGATGTCCTCGCACAGCTGTTCGCGATGTCCCCGGTCCAAACAGGGGGGAGATCAGCTGTCATTGTCGCTTTCGCCAATCTCCAGCGTTGCAAGACGGCCGGCAACGCCAAAGCTGCCAATCTCCCTCCTTGTGGGGGAGATGTCCGGCAGGACAGAGGGGGGCGCGAAAAAGCTCTCATCGTTGAAGCTGAGCACACAAGCGGCGCGCAAGTCTGGAGAGACTTCCTTACCCCTCCAGCCAAGTGTCCGCCCAGTTCGATACCGCCCAGCGCGGATTGTTGGCGATGTTCCTGACCGTATCACGTGCGACGCTGATGAAACTCCATTCGGCGACGTTGATCAGTGGCAGGTCAGCGGCAACTTTTCTCTGGAACTCCTTGTAGAGTCCGGTGCGGGCGGCGGTGTCGAGCGTCTCCGATGCCTTGGCGATCAGGGCATCGAGTTCGGCGTTCTTATAGCCGCCCTGGTTGGAGAAGGGCACGCCGTCTGGAATGCCGCTCTGCACCAGGATGGTGGTCGAGATCGCAGGATCGCCGCGGAACACCGGCGGCCCGACCGCAAGGTCGAAGGCGTGGTCGGTGTAAACAGCCTTGATATGCGCGGCCGAGTCGTTGTTGACCAGCTGAGCGTCGATGCCGACGGCGGCGAGCGCCTGGCGCAGATAGTCGCCGAACTGCTTGGTCTCGTTGAAATAGGGCGCCGGCAGCAGTTTCAGTGAAAAGCGCTTGCCGTCATCGCCTCGGCTGTAGCCGGCCTCGTCCAGCAGGGTGTTGGCCTTGGCGACGTCGAAGGCGTACGTCGGCACGTCGGCGGTGTAGAATTGCGGGTCGTTTTTCGGCACCGGGCCAGTGGCGGTGGCGGCATAGCCGAGAAACACCGTCTTGACGACGAAATCCTTGTCGATGGCGTGAGCGATCGCCTGGCGCACTTTCAGGTCGGCCAGCTCCTTGCGGCGATGGTTGATCTCGACGACGAGCTGGTAGGTCAGCCCTTCATAACCCTTGGTGATCACCTTGAGGCCGGGCACTTTGGATATGCGGTCGAGATCGGCGAGGGGCACGGCGGAGAAGGCGGCGAGCTGGATCTCTTCGGCCTCGAGCGCGCTGGCCGCTGCTGTGCGGTCCGGCAGCACCTGATAGATGATCTCGTCGAGATAGGGCTCGTCCTTGCCCCAATAATCCGTATTCTTCTCCAGCCGGTAATATTCGCCGGGTTTGTATTCGGCGAATTTGAACGGTCCGGTGCCGACCGGGGCGTTGTTGGCCGGGTTGTCCTCGATCTTTCCGGTCTCGTAGATGTGCTTGGGCACCACGCTGCTCAGCGCCGGCAAGGCGTTGCGGATCAGCTGGAACGGTGTCGGCTTGGCGAATTTGAACACGGCGGTGGCTTCGTCCGGCGTGTCGACCGCCTCCAGATCCTTGAACACGGTGCGGCCGAGATTCTGCAACGGCTTCCAGATATGCAGCGCCGAGAACGCGACATCGCCGGAGGTGAAGGGTTTACCGTCATGCCATTTGACGCCCTCGCGCAGCTTGAACGTCACCGACAGGCCGTCGGTGGCACCTTCCCAGCTGAGTGCCAGGCGCGGATCGAGCCCGTCCTTGCCCTCAAAGGAGGCCTCAGCCAAGGTTTCTACGATCTTGCTCGAAATGAAGAAGACGCCGTTCGAGGCGACGATCGCCGGATTGAGATTGCGCGGCTCGGAATCAGCGGCGACAACCAGTCGTCCGCCCTTTTTCGGCGTCTGCGCCGACCCGATCGTCGGCATCGCGGTGGAGGCCAGCAGCAATGCCGAACCCGCAAGCATCGTACGTCTGGAAATGGTGAACTCTGGCATGATCGAACTCCGTCCTCTCCGCGGACCCGGCCGGGTCCGCCGTACCCCTCGGACGCTCGTAAGCATCCTGCACGGCTGATTATGGGCCTTGTGCGGGGTTTCGCCAAAGACGGAATTGGCGCATCCTCACGTGGCTTTGAAATTTCCGTCCGTTGGACCAGTTGTACGGAAACGGTTCGATGCGCGGTTCTGGCAGGACCCAGACTGGAGTAAAGTGCAGCAGGTGGACCAGCTTTGGGGCTGGTTCGCCCGTTCTGGCTGGACCAGATCGGGCAAAATGATGCAGATTAAGCATAGCCGAGGGTCAGAGCCGGAAAGCCGGTGCCGGCGAGCGGCCGGCCAAGGGATTTCAGGGAGAGAGACATGAACATTGCCCCAGGCAAGAATGCCGTCGGCGGCGTGCCGTTCGACCAGGCTCGGGTGGACGGGCTGATGGAGGAGGCCGGCATCGACGTGCTGCTCGCCACCTCCAAGCACAACACGCAGTATCTGCTTGGCGGCTACAAGTTCATCTTCTTCGCCGCCATGGATGCGATCGGCCACAGCCGTTATCTGCCTGTCGTCGTCTATGAGAAAGGTGGGCCGGAGCATGCCGCCTATATCGCCAACCGCATGGAAGGCGGCGAGCACCAGAACCATCCATTCTGGACGCCGACACTGCATGCCGCCTGCTGGGGCACGCTCGATGCCGCCAACCTGGCGGTCGAGCATTTGCGAAAGATCGGCAAGGGCAATGCCCGCGTCGGCATCGAGCCCGCCTTCCTGCCGTCCGACGCCTATATGCTGATCCGCAACGCGCTGCCGGATGCCAAGCTGATCGATGCGACTGATATGCTGGAGCGCATGCGCGCAATCAAAACCGAGGCCGAGTTGGAGAAGCTGCGCATCGCCTCCGAGCTGATCACCGATTCCATGCTGGCGACCATCGGCTGGGCACGCGAAGGCACGACCAAGAGCGAGATCATCGAACAGCTCAGGCGCGAGGAGACCAATCGCGGCGCGCATTTCGAATATTGCCTGTTGACGCTAGGCTCCAGCCACAACCGCGCCGCCTCGCCGCAGGCCTGGAAACGGGGCGAGGTGATGTCGATCGATTCCGGCGGCAACTACCACGGCTATATCGGCGACCTTTGCCGCATGGGCGTGCTGGGCGAGCCTGACGCCGAACTCGAGGATCTGCTGGCCGAGATCGAGACAGTGCAGCAGGCGGCCTTCTCCAAGGTCAAGGCGGGCACGCTGGGCGGTGACATGATTTCTCATGCCGAAGGCGTGCTGAAGAAGTCGAAGGTTGCGCCCTATACCGATTTCTTCGCGCATGGCATGGGGCTGATCACGCATGAAGCGCCGTTCCTGATGACCAACCATCCGGTGACCTATGAAGGCACCTATGCCGCAAAGCCGCTGGAGAAGAACATGGTGCTTTCGGTCGAGACGACCATGCTCCACCCGACGCGCGGCTTCATCAAGCTGGAGGACACGGTGGCGGTCACCGACACAGGGTACGTGATGTTCGGCGATCGGGGCCGGGGCTGGAACGCGGGCGGGGGTTAGGCGCTTCTATCCCCGCCCGGCGGGATCAACCTGAAATCCGGCAACTCCCGCAACGCCAGTTCCGGCCCGGCCGGCGAATAGACGACGAAAAGCTGCATCGGCCCATCGCCGGTATTGAGCGTCGAGTGGAAGCGGCTTTCCGGCACATAGATGGTGCAGCCGGGGCCGACTTTCTCGACGACCGGGTTGCCTTTCTCGTCCTCGACCATCTGCTCGCCATCGCCTGAGATGACGAAGATGATCTCCTCCGCACCCGGATGGTTATGACGCGTATGGCCCTTGCCCGACGGGAGGTCGACGACACCACCGGAAAATCGCTTTGCGCCGTTCACTTCGGGAGCGACCGTCAGCGACAGCCTGCCCCAGTCGAAGCCGAAGGCGCTGACGTCTTTTGGATATACGAACACCTTGCTGTTGTCGGTCATCGTCCCACCTTCTTTTGCTGGTCTCTACGCAGCGCCGAACGTGACGGCCTTGAAATCCGCCGTCTGCCTGGCGATCGAGGCTTCCGCCGGCAGCCGCTCCATCGAACTGGCGCCATAGAACCCGTGCAGGCCCTTGCAGCGCTCGAGAATATATCTGGCGTCGTCCGGCATCGAGATCGGCCCGCCATGGCAAAGCAGGATTATATCCTCGCGCACTGAGCGTGCCGCTTTGGCGATGGCGTCGATCTCGCTGACACAGTCGTCCAGCGATTTAGCCGACGTCGCGCCGATCGAGCCGCCGGTGGTCACCCCCATATGGGCGACGACGATGTCGGCGCCGGCTGTTGTCATGGCGCGCGCCTCGTCTGGGTTGAAGACATAGGGCGTGGTCAACAGGTCGAGTCTGTGAGCCTCGGCGATCATGTCGATCTCGAGCCCGAAGCCCATGCCGGTTTCTTCAAAACTCCGCCGCATCTGGCCGTCGAACAGGCCGATGGTCGGAAAATTCTGGACGCCGGAAAAGCCCATCGTCTTCAACTCGGCCAAAAGCAGCGGCATGATGACGAAGGGATCAGTGCCGTTGACGCCGGCCAGCACCGGCGTCTTCTTCACCACCGGCAGCACTTCGTAGGCCATCTCCTTGACGATCTCGTTGGCGTTGCCATAGGCGAGCAGGCCGGCGGCCGAGCCGCGCCCGGCCATGCGGTAGCGGCCGGAATTGTAGATGATGATCAGGTCGATGCCGCCGGCTTCCTCGGCCTTGGCCGACAGGCCGGTGCCGGCACCGCCGCCGACGATCGGCACGCCATCCGCAATCATCATGCGGAATTTCTCCAGGATTTTCTTGCGCGGTATGGCGGCCATGTCTTGGTGTCTCACTGTCTGGCGATGTCGAGGAAGGCCGTTGTGGCGGCCCAGGCGAATTCCGGATCGTTGATGTGCAGCGGCAGGCGCAGCACGCGCCGCGTTTTGGCGGGTTTGATGGTACGCTCGATCGCCTCGAACAAAGCGGCATCGGCTTCAGGGTCGAAGAAGGCGCCGCCTTCGATGTCGAGCGCCGACACGCCTTTCTCCGGAATGAGGAAACGAACCGGACCCTGGCAGAGGCTCAGCCTTGTCCCGATCCATTCGCCGATCGTCCTGCTTTCGTCGGCAGTGGTGCGCATCAGCGTGACGTTTGGATTGTGCTCATAAAACAGCCGGCCGCGATAGCGTTCCGGAATTGTCGGCGGCGCCCAGAAATTGACCATGTCGAGCGCGCCGACCGAGCCGATATAAGGCAGCCTGGTGCGGGCGATGGCGACAAAGCGATCTTCGGTCGCCGGCAGCACGCCGCCAAGCAGCAAGTCGCAGACTTCGGTCGTTGTGATGTCGATGACGCCGGACAACAGGCCGCTGTCGGCCATTTTTTCCATGGTGCGGCCGCCGGTTCCGGTGGCATGAAAGACCATGCAGTCATAGGTCGAACGAAGCTCATCGGCGATCGCGGTCACGCATGGCGTGGTGACGCCGAACATGGTCAGGCCTATCGAGGGTCTGCCGTCGGCCGGCGGCGCCGGCTTTGCCGCCATGCCTGATATCGCCTGGGCGGCATTGTGCAGCACGACACGGGAAAGTCGGTTGAGGCCGGCCATGTCGGTCACCGACGGCATCATGACGATGTCGGAGACGTCGACGTAAGGCGTGGTGTCACCGGAGGCCAACGTCGAAACCATGATCTTGGGCAGGCCGAGCGGCAGCGTGCGCATTCCTGCGGTGATGATCGAGGTGCCGCCACCGCCGCCAATGCCGATAATCCCGGCAATGTCGCTGCGCGATTGAACAAACCGGGCAAAGGCGGCAGCCATTGCCGCCACCGCGGTGCCGCGATCGTCGACGCCGAGCACGGCGTTGCGACCCTCGGAATGGTGGCTGGCGACCTCGTCTGCCGAAATGTCGACCGGCACGGTCGCGCCGCGTGTTCCGATGTCGACACGGGCAATCGAAGCGCCGGTAGCGGCGACCGCATCGGACAGAAATGCGAGTTCCTCGCCCTTGGTGTCGGCGGTGCCCACCACATAGATGCGCTTCATCGCGTTTCCCCGGTCTTGGGCGTGTTCGGCGCTGCCGCCCCTTTGCCTGGCCGTTCGATGGGCGAAGGGCCATTGCAATTTTTTGAGACGCGCGTATCGTATTAACATGGATGTCTCACGTCAACAAGCGACAGTGAACGACGACGCCGGCCAAGGCGCCAGCCCGCGGGCTGAGCGCGGGGCCCGCGCGCGCACCAAGCGGCTGATGCTGGAGACGGCGACAAAGCTGATGCAGGCGGGCGCCACGCCCTCCGTCAGCGAGGTGGCGGAAGCAGCGGAAGTCTCGCGCGCCACCGCTTATCGGTATTTTCCGAGCCAGGCGGCGCTGGTGCAGGCGGTGGTCGACGAAGGGCTCGGGCCGATCCTTACCTGGCAATCGATCTCTGCCGATCCGGAGCGCCGGGTCGCCGAGCTGTTCGACACCGCCATGCCGCGCATCGAGGCCTTCGAAGCGACGTTCAAGGCGGCGCTGAAACTGTCGCTCGACCAGTGGGCACAGCGACAGGCAGGCACGCTGGGCGGCGAACCGGCCTTCACGCGCGGCCATCGCATCGAGCTTTTGGAGGATGCGATCGCGCCACTCAAGGGCCAGTTGCCGCAGCGCGAATTCAAGCGGCTTGCGCAGGCGCTGTCGCTGATCTTCGGTGTTGAGATGCTGATCGTATTGAAGGATATATGGGGCTTGGATAGCCGCAGTATGATGTCGGTTGCGCAATGGGCGGCCGGGGCTCTTGTGCGCGCGGCTATGACCGAGTCGATGATTGAAGGAGATGGGATCGCGCCGACGACCGCCGTGAGATGACGCCAATCTGGTTCGACCAGATTTTCAACTTGGCTATTCATGCTACTGGCGATGCAGCGGCCCAAGTAAGGCATTCATGTATCATGGAGTAGGAAAATTCAGCGAAAACAGGCAGATATCGCAGAAGCCAGCTTGTCTGCGTGTCCGTCACCGTCCAAGAAAGGGCTTGACGTTCCTCTTAAATTGGTAATACCAGATCAGGACAAATAAAGCGGATCAAAGGTGAAGGCTGAGATCCGTTTCGGTCGAGCGAGGAGGCTCACAGACCGAAACGGTGCCGTCACGGGAGGACTACCAGGGCCGGCCTCGATGCCGGTTCTCATGAACGGTAGAATGCGCACAAGGGAGGAAATCATTATGCGCAAGACAATGACCAGCTTGCTTGCTGGTATCGGCCTAGTGCTCGCCTGCGGAACGTCCGTCTACGCGCAGGAAAAGGAACTTACAATCTTCTGGGCGGAATGGGATCCGGCCAATTACCTGCAGGAACTCGGCAACGAGTACGAGAAGGAAACCGGCGTCAAGATCACGGTGGAAACCACACCGTGGCCCGACTTCCAGACCAAGGCCTTCACCGAGTTCAACGCCCATGGCGACGCCTACGATATGGTCGTCGGCGACTCGCAATGGCTTGGTGCTGGCTCGACCGGTGGCCACTATGTCGACCTGACCGACTTCTTCAACAAGCACAAGGTCGGTGAAGTGATGGCACCGGCCACGGTGAAATACTATGCCGAATATCCGGGCGGCAGCAGCAAGTACTGGGCCATTCCGCTCGAAGGCGACGCCGTCGGCTGGTCCTATCGCAAGGACTGGTTCGAAGACCCCAAGGAAAAAGAAGCCTTCAAGGCCAAGTATGGCTACGATCTCGACGTGCCGAAGGATTTCAAGGCGCTACGCGACATCGCCGAATTCTTCTACCGGCCGGACCAGAAAAAATACGGCATCGCGATCTACACCGACAATTCTTATGACGCGATGGCGATGGGCTTCGAAAACGCGCTGTTCTCCTTTGGCGGCGAGCTGGGTGACTATAAGACCTACAAGGTCGATGGCTTCATCAACTCCGACAAGGCGATCGCGGCGCTCGACGCCTACAAGGAACTCTACAAGTTCACGCCTCCGGGCTGGGCCAAGTCGTTCTTCGTCGAGGACAACCAGGCGATCACTGAAAACCTGGCCGCGATGAGCATGAACTACTTCGCGTTCTTCCCCTCGTTGATCAACGAGGCGTCGAACCCGAACGCCAAGAACACCGGCTTCTTCGCCAATCCAGCCGGACCTGGCGGCGACCAGTTCGCCGCACTCGGCGGTCAGGGCATCTCCATCGTTTCCTACTCGCAGAAGCAGGAAGAGGCGACGAAGTTCCTGGAATGGTTCATCAAGGACGAGACCCAGAAGAAATGGGCAGCGCTTGGCGGCTACACCTGCAGTGCCGCCGTGCTCAAGTCGCCCGAATTCCAGAACGCCACGCCCTACAACAAGGCGTTCTACGAGACCATGTTCAAGGTCAAGGACTTCTGGGCGGTTCCGGAATATGCGGAACTGCTGCAGCAGCTCAACCAGCGCATCTATCCTTACATGATCGGCGGCGAAGGCACCGCCAAGGAGACGCTGGACGCACTGGCAGCCGACTGGAACGCGACCTTCAAGAAATACGGCCGCGGCCAATAAGCATGAAGTTTCACGGAGGGGGCGTTCGTGCCTCCTCCGTTTCTTTTTCTGATTCTTGAACCGGGAGCAGGGTCTTGGCGACCACGATGATCACCACGCTGGACAGGTCCTCGCGGGCCGCCGCTCGCGGTCTAAGCGACATTTCGATCCGCAATCTCTTCATCATCCCGACGATCCTGTTTCTGATCGTCTTCAACATCTTCCCGCTGATCTATTCGCTGGGCTATTCGTTCACCGATTTCCGCGCCTCGACCAGCGCGGCGGCGAATTTCGTCGGGCTGCAAAACTATCGCGACCTGCTCAGCGATCCCTATGTCTGGTCCAACTTCGCCATCACCGCAAAATACGTCATCATCTCGGTCGCCGGCCAGCTGCTCGTCGGCTTCGGCGTGGCCATGCTGCTCAATCGCGACATTCCGCTCAAGGGCCTGCTGACGACGCTCCTGTTGTTGCCGATGATGCTGTCGATGGCCGTCGTCGGCCTGTTCTGGAAGCTGCTCTACGATCCGTCCTTCGGCATCATCAATTATGCGCTCGGCCTCGGCACCTTCGAATGGCTGTCGAATCCGAAAATGGCGCTCTATGCGGTCGCGCTGACCGACATCTGGATGTGGTCGCCCTTTGTCATGCTGTTGTCGCTGGCCGGCCTGTCGGCTGTGCCCAAGCATCTCTACGAGGCAGCCGCGATCGACAGGGCCGGGCCGTTCTACACCTTCTTCCGCATAACGCTGCCGCTGGTTGCGCCGATCCTGATGATCGCGGTCATCTTCCGCACCATGGAGGCGTTCAAGACCTTCGACCTCGCCTACATCCTGACCAGCCAGCCGACGGCCGAGCTGATCTCGATCCGGCTCTATAAGATGGCGTTCCAGGAATGGCAGACCGGGCGTTCCTGCGCGCTCGCCTACATCGTGCTGATCATGGTGCTGGCGATCACCAACATCTATGTCAAATATCTCAACAAGGTGAAGGAGCGCTGAGATGGCCGCAGTCCGCACTTCTTCCGAAATCACCTTCAACCGGGTCGCCATCGTCGCTGTCCTGCTGGTGACGATCATCTTCCTGGCGCCGATCTACTGGATCGCCTCGACGGCTTTCAAGCCGCGCAATCTCGCCACCACCATTCCGCCGACGGTGGTTTTCCAGCCGGAGATATCGCCCTTCGTCAAGTTGTTCACCAAGCGTTCGCAGCTGCGCAGCCCGCCGTCGCCGGAGGAGTACGCGGCTGCGCCGTGGTGGGAGCGCGTCGTCTTCAATGGCGGCGAAAAGATCGTGCGCGACGGCAAGGGCCAGGTGCAGTGGTCGGGCTATCCGAGCCGTTTCATGAATTCGCTGATCGTCGCCATAACCTCGACCGTCCTGGCCGTCGGCATGGGCACCTTCACCGCCTATGGCTTCTCGCGCTTCAAGGTGAAGGGAGAGGCGGATCTGCTCTTCTTCATCCTGTCGACGCGCATGCTGCCGCCGGTGGTCGTCGCCATCCCAATGTTCCTGATGTACCGGGCGGTAGGGCTCAACGATTCCCATGTCGGCCTGATCATTCTTTACACCGCCTTCAACCTGTCCTTCTCGGTCTGGCTGATGAAGGGCTTCATGGACGAAATCCCGAAGGAGTATGAAGAGGCGGCGCTCGTCGACGGCTACACGCGCATGGAGGCCTTCTTCAAGATCGTGCTGCCCGAGGCCGCCACCGGCATCGCCGCCACCGCCGTGTTCTGCTTCATCACGGCGTGGAACGAGTATGCCTTCGCGCTGATCATGACCAGCCGCCGCGCCCAGACGGCACCGCCCTTCATTCCCAGCCAGGTCGGTTCCGGCCTGCCGGACTGGACGGTGATCGCCGCCGGAACCTTCCTGTTCCTGCTGCCGGTCGCGATCTTCACCTTCCTGCTCCGCAACCACCTGTTGCGCGGCATGTCCTTCGGAGCGATCCGCAAATGAGCTTTCGCGACATCAACCAGAAATATCTCGAACCGGGCAGCCAGGTGCTGATGGTGCTCGGTATCATCGCGCTCTGCCAGCCGTGGAACATGCTGCTGCACAGCTATGGCGTGACCATCATCCTGATCGGTCTGATCGGCTTCAACATCACCTCCAAGATCGCGCCGGAGGAGAAGGCCGGCACCGGGCAAGGGGCAAATCCGGGGGCACAGCATTGACCCAAATCGAGCTTCGCGGCGTCCAGAAATATTTCGGCGCCGTCCAGGTCATCAAGGACCTCAACCTGAAGATCGACGACAACGAGTTCATCGTGCTGCTCGGCCAGTCGGGCTGCGGCAAGACGACGACGCTCAGGGCGATTGCCGGGCTGGAGACGATCGACGGCGGCGACATCCTCATCGACGGCAAGCCGGTCCAGCACCTCAAGGCCGCCGACCGCGACATCGCCATGGTCTTCCAATCGTTTTCGCTCTATCCGCATATGAGCGTTTACGAGAACATCGCCTTTCCACTGAGAGCGACGCGCAAGAGCAAGGCCGAGATCGACAGCGAGGTGCGCTCGGTCGCCAAGACGCTGCAGATCAGCGATCTCCTCGCCAAGAAACCGTCGGCGCTGTCCGGCGGCGACATGCAGCGCGTGGCGATCGGCCGGGCCTTGGTGCGGCGGCCGAAGGCGATGCTGATGGACGAGCCGATCGGCGCGCTCGATGCCAAGCTGCGCGAGGAGATGCGGGCCGAGATCAAGCGGCTGCACATCAAGCAGGGTTCGACCAGCATCTATGTCACCCACGACCAGATCGAGGCGATGAGCCTCGCCGACCGCATCGTCATCATGCATGAAGGTGTACTGCAGCAGGTCGGCTCGCCGGACGAGGTCTATTCGCATCCGGCGAATCTTTTCGTCGCGCAATTTGTCGGCAGCCCGGTGATGAACGTCGCCGACGCTTCGGTGACCGAGAAACCCTCATCGGCCTCGGTCACGGTCGGCGATGCGGCCGCTGGCTTCGAATTCCCGCGCGCCTTGCTGTCGAAGCTCAATGGCCATGCCGGCAGCCAACTCGCGCTCGGCATACGGCCGGAAGGCGTCCTCGTCCGCCGCGAAACCGCCGAGGGGTTCCTGCCGGTGGAGACGCAGATCGTCGAGCCGCTCGGGTCCTTCGACATCGTCGACCTCAAGGTCGGCTCCAAGATGCTGCGTGCGCGCACCAAGAGCGGCTTCATCAGCGGCCCCGGCGAAAGGGTCTTCGTCAGAATAGATCCCAGCCAGGCGCATTTCTTCGACACGGCGAGCGGCAAATCGCTGGGAGTGAGACTCTGATGGCCCACATCCAGCTCAAGAACATCTCAAAGAAGTTCGGTAACCACACCGCCTTGACCGGGCTCGATCTCGACATCGCCGATGGCGAGTTCTTCGTCCTGCTTGGCGAGACCGGCGCCGGCAAGACGACGACGCTGCGCATGATTGCCGGCCTGGAAAAACCGAGCGAAGGCCAGGTCTTCATCGATGGCGTCGATGTCGCCGACTGGGGCGCGGCCGAGCGCGACGTGGCGCTGGTGCTGCAGCAATATTCGCTCTATCCGCGCTATACGGTGCGCCAGAACCTCGAATTTCCGCTGAAGCCGAAGATCCGCCGGCTGCCCGATGCCGAGATCAAGGATCGTGTCGACCGCGCGGCCAGGACGCTGCGCATCGAGCATCTGCTCGACCGCAAGACCGATAGGCTTTCAGGCGGCGAGATGCAGCGCGTCTCGATCGGCCGCGCCATCGTGCGCAAGCCGCGGGTATTCCTGATGGACGAGCCGTTGTCGGCGCTCGACGCCAAATTGCGCGAGGCGCTGCGCACCGAATTGAAGAACCTGCAGATGCAGCTTGGCGCCACCTTCCTGTTCGTGACGCACGATCAGATCGAGGCGATGTCGATGGGTGACAAGGTCGGCGTGCTCAACCATGGCCGCATCGTCCAGACCGGCACGCCGTACGAGATCTACAACAATCCGCGCGACACCTACGTGGCAAGCTTCGTCGGCTCACCGCCGATGAACCTCATCGACGGCAAGCTCGTCAACGGACGTGCGGTGATGGCGCCGCTCAATTTCGAATTGCCGTTTGCGGGGGGTGCCAAGACTTCGGGGGGTGCCAAGACGGGCGCGGCGACCGACGGTCGCCCGCTCGTCTTCGGTATTCGTCCCGAAGACGTCTATCTCGAGACCGGCGCGCCGGTCGAGGCGCGGGTCCACGATGTCGAGAACCATGGCGTCGAGAAGATCCTGACGCTGCGGGTCGGCGACGCCATGCTGCGCGCCACCGTGCCGGCCAGGACCGACGTCCAGATAGAGCAGCCGGTGCGCTTTGCCTGGAATCCGGACAAGGTGGTGCTGTTCGACAAGGGCAGCGGAATAAGCCTGCGTCACGCCGGCTAAGTACAAGCCTCTTTACTGCAGCTGGAGCGGGATGCGTTCAACACGAACCGTGTATCCCGCTCTATCTATGTGTTTTAGCCGCATTTGTGCGACGCTACGTGACTCCATTTGGTGCGAAATGCTCGAGTCTTCCCGTCATCCCCCGTGCGGGGGATGCGGATGCTCCGATTTGTCGAATAGGCTGATCCTTTGGTCCCAAACGGGCTTTGCAAGCCCAATTTTGGAGGCCCGAAATGGAGGGTTGGCTATGGGAAATCTGTTCCGCACTTTTGCGACGATCCTGCTTGTCGCCGGTATGGGATTGTTGGCGGCGCATCTGGGCGAGGCGCAGGCAGCCAAGAAAATCGTCGCCGGTGCGAAGGTCGACGCCAAGAAGATCAAGGGCCTCAACGGCACGGTCAATCTGTCCACCAGCGACTGCAAACTGTTGTTGAGCGGCACCGTCGTCGAAGTCTCGGATGGCAGGTGCGGGGCCTCCGGCAAATATTGCAAGAGCAGTGCCGGCTCGGCCTGTATCACCGAGCAATAAGCCGGCCAACGTTTAGCCGGCCTAAAGCGCGTCGCGTTCGACCGGCCTCATGCGACGCGCTTTAGATTCTTGTTTTGATGCACGTCGTTATCGCAAAACCGCTGCACACTTTTGCGCGACATGCATTAGCGGATCTCCGCCTGTTCCTCGGCCCGGAAATGGCTGGGCGGCGATCCGATGACCCGTTTGAAGGCGCGGCTGAAGGAGGCGTCGGATTCGTAGCCGAGGCGCGCCGCCACGACGGAAATCTTGAGCCGGTCGCGGACCAGCCATTGCCGCGCCTGGTGCATCCGCACCTGCGTGACGTACTTTGCCGGTGTTTCGCCGACAATGGTGGCGAAGCGATCGGCGAAACCCGATCGCGAGGCACCCATCATCTTCGCCAGAGCCTCCACCGTCCAGTCACGGTTCGGTTCCAGGTGGATCGCGGCCAGCACCCGGCCGATCTCGCGATCCCTGACCGCCGCGATCCATCCGGAAGAGTCGCCGCAGCCGCGCTCGACCCATGAGCGGATGACGGTCGCGGCAAGCACATCGGCCAGCCGCGCCAGGATGCCGCCGGAGCCGACGCGCTCCATCGACACCTCGCGGGCCATCGCTTCCAGCAAATGTGGAATACCTGGTTCATAGGCTTCCAACTCATGTGCGCGCATCACGTCCGGCATCATGCCGAGCAAGGGGTGCAAGCCATCGAGATTGAAATACATGCTGCCGAAAAACAGCAAGGTCCCCGGACGGCAGCCGGGCACGCCGTCATTCGACATGCAATAGACATTCTTGCAGATCTCCTCGACCTCATAGCCGTGGATCGGCGCCGCCTCGATACCCGGCTCGCTCGCCAGCGTGTGAGCTGAGCCGCGCGGCAACAAGGCAGCGTCGCCCGCCTTGAGCTCGACCCATTCGCCGGACGGCTGCAGCAACCAGCAGCCTTTACGGCCGATGAAATGAAACCGTGCCGCCGCCTGAGCCGGAAAATGGATGCCCCAAGGCTCCTTCATCTCGCAACGGCCGTAATCGACGCCTTCGAGGCGCAATCCGCGCAATATGTCCGTCAGTGGATCGCCGGTTACGGGGATTTTGGACGAACGGTCAAACATAATGGTGTTTCTAGCATGGAAACTCCAGCTAGTCACTCCTTATGTTGCATTGCAGTCAAATGCTGCGCTGCAACAGACCGGAGATCCCTCATGACCGAACCCGCGACAGGCGTCATGGACGCCGTTCTCGACCCATCTGAAACTGGCGAACGATCCGACCCCGCATGGGGGGCGGTGGTCTCCTTGGCGCTCGGAGTCTTCGGCCTGGTGACCGCAGAATTTCTGCCGGCCAGCCTGCTGACGCCGCTTGCGCAGGATCTCGGCATCACCGAAGGCGCCGCCGGGCAGGCGGTAACGGCAACGGCCGTCATTGGCGCGATTGCGGCACCGACCATGGCTATTGTCACCAAGCGGCTGGACCGCAGGCTGGTCATGTTGGCGCTGACCGTGCTGCTTGTGCTGTCAAACCTGGTGGCCGCGTTTGCGTCGTCGCTTCCTATTCTTCTGATCGCCCGCATCATGCTCGGGATCAGTCTCGGCGGATTCTGGTCGATGTCGGCGGCCATGGCGATGCGGCTTGTCCCAATGCGGCTGATGCCGCGCGCCATGTCGATCATCCTCACCGGCGTTTCGGTGGCGACGGTCTGCGCTGCTCCGGTCGGCGCCTATGTCGGCGACATCTGGGGATGGCGGACGGCCTTCATGATCGCCGCCGTGGTCGGCGCGCTGGCGCTTCTGGTACAGGTGGCTACCATCCCGCGACTGCCGCCGGCAGGTACAGCAGGTTTTCGCACGCTGCTGGAGGTGATGAAGCGGCCGATGATCAGAGTAGCGCTGCTGGTGGTGTTGCTGGTCGCCTCGGGACACTTTGCCGGCTTCACCTATGTCCGCCCGTTTCTCGAGAAGGTGCCCGCACTGGACATCGAGACGATCTCGCTTGTGCTGCTCGCCTACGGCATTGGTGGTTTCTTCGGCAATTTTGCCGGCGGCTTCATTGCCGAGCGCAGCCTCAAGGCAGCCGTCACTCTGGCGCCTCTGCTGATCGCGTCTTCAGCGCTCCTGCTGCTGGTGGTCGGAGGCTCACCCGTCGTGGCTGCAATAGCAGTGGCCAGCTGGGGCTTTGCCTTCGGTGCCGTCCCAGTCGGGCTGCAGACCTGGCTGGTGCGAGCCGCCCCCGATCAGGCGGAAAGCGCCGGCGGGCTCATGGTTATGACGTTCCAGGTCGCCATCGCGTTGGGCGCCGTGTTCGGCGGCCTGCTGGTCGACAATACCGGCGTTGCCAGCGCCTTCGCCTATTGCGCGGCGGCGACATTGCTTGCGGCACTGGCGGCGTTCTTCCTTGGCCCCAAGCCGATCGACGATCCCAAGGCCTAAACGGAACGGCCGTCGAAGTCGAAGACCGGCACGGCGGCGACGTCCAACGCCTCGATACAATGAATATTGATATAGGCACTTCGCCCGCTCCCTTCGCCGACATCCTCGGCGAAGGGGTGAATGCCGCAGCTGCGGCAGAAGCGGTGCGCGATGACATGGTTGCCGAAGCTGTAGCGGCCGAGATCATCGCCCCAGGCAAGCACCCGCACGCTTTCATGCGGCACTGCCCATAGCAGTGCACCCTTGCGCGAGCAGATCGAGCAATTGCACCGTACGGCTCCGGTCAGCTCGCCTTCGACCTCGAACGCGACCTTGCCGCAGTGGCAGCTGCCTTGGTAGAGCATCGGGCCTTCCTCCTTCGGTTCGACAGGTGCAAATCCGACCGTGCCGGGCTATGTCTCCTGCGGCAGTTGGGGCTGCTATCTTAAGACGTTCCAAGCGTGCGGAGTCCGACACCGAAAATGCAATCAGCCCGTGATAGCCTCGAAGCAATTCTTTCGCGTCTTGCCGTTCGCGTCGACGACGAAAGCGTTTTCGTAAAGCTCTACCCGGAAGCCGCACGGGCGGCGGCCGACGCAGCCGATGCGCGGCGAAAAGCCGGCGTCACGCTCGGGCCGCTCGATGGGGCGATCGTCTCGATCAAGGATCTGTTCGATGTCGCTGGCGAGCCGACCACGGCGGGCTCTCTGCTGCTCGCCACCGCAGCGCCGGCGCTGCGGGATGCCATTGTCGTGCGACGGCTGCGTCAGGCCGGTGCAGTCATCCTCGGCAAGACCAACATGACCGAGTTCGCCTTCACCGCGATCGGCGTCAATCCGCATTACGGCACCCCCGGCAATGCAAGCGATGCCACCCGTATTCCGGGCGGCTCGTCCTCAGGCGCCGCGGTTTCGGTCGGCGAAGGCACCAGCCAAATCTCTATCGGTTCCGATACGGGTGGTTCGGTGCGCATTCCGGCATCGCTGAATGGCGTCGTCGGTTTCAAGCCGACCGCGCGGCGCGTGCCGCTCGCGGGTGCGTTTCCGCTGTCGGCCACGCTGGACTCGATCGGTCCGCTGGCCCGCACCGTCGCGGAATGTGCGGCGGCCGATGCAGTGATGTCGGGCGAAAACCTGGCAGCACTGTTGCCGCTTCCACTGCACGGCCTGCGCATCGGCATTGCGCGCGGCGTGCTGTTCGATGATACGCAGGAAGAGGTCGCGACGACGTTCGACTGGTGTCTTCGCAAGATGGAGCTTAGCGGCGCACGGCTTGCGGAACTGTCGATCGACGACCTGCTTGCCGAACTGCGCGCGGCAACCAAGCGCGCCTCGATCGCGGCGATGGAAGGGGCGGAGATCCATGCCGACTGGCTGGCGACGGGAGCGGCGACGCCGGTCGACCCGCGGGTAAGCGGACCATTGTCGCGCGCCGCCGCCATTCCGGCCACGGTCTATATCAGGGCAATGCGCCGTCGCGCAGCACTTGTCGCCGCAATGGATGAGCGGCTGTCAGGGGTAGACGTACTGGCCCTGCCGACCACGCCGGTGACGGCGCCGACGATCGTCTCGATGACCGGTGACGAGGCCCTCTGCAACAGGATCGAGGGTCCTCTGCTGCGCAACACGCAGGTCGCCAACCAGTTCGATCTGTCAGCAATCTCGCTGCCCATGCCGGGAAAGACGCGCCCGGCCGGGCTGATGCTGGTGGCGCGCAATGGTCATGACCACCACCTGCTGCGCATCGCAGCCGGCGTGGAGGCGCTGCTTGCAAATTGATCCGACAGCGCGTGTCAGCGCGACGAGCAGTGGCCGCGTTCGCTGTCCTTGGCGGCGCGTTCGATGCCGGTGGCAACCAGCCAAGGCAGGGTGTACCGCTTGCCGTTGAAGGTCCGGGTGCGGTTCTCGATCGATCCGACAACAACGACCTCGCCGGCATAGAGCTTGTCCGAAAGATTGAGGGCTTTGTCTTGCTGCGGCAGGCGATCAATGTCGATTGAAACGCCTTTGATGAGCTTACCAGTAGCGAGGTCGAGTGCGCTGTTCGATGGACAGGGTGCCGCCACGCAGCGCAAGCCGTTGTCGCAGAACACGTAGCTGCCCTGTCCGTTGGCGAAGACTTGCGCCGTCGCCACGCAGAAGCCAGCGGTCAGCAGGAATTTTGTGACGTTTACCATGCCGGCACCATCGCCGGCGAGTTCGGGAAAATTGAGGCGCTCAGAGATCGACAGGGAACCGCCGCCGGTAGTGCTCGACCACTTCCGGGTTGCGCAGATTGACCGGTAATCTGTTGGCCAGCACCAGCAAGGCTTCGCCAGCCGCGCCGACGCCCATGCGCATCATCGACTGCTCGGTGATCCCAGCCATGTGCGGGGTGACGATGACGTTGTCGAAGCCGAAATAGGGGTGGTTGGGCGGC
This sequence comes from Mesorhizobium sp. M1142, assembly GCF_040318565.1. Taxonomy (NCBI): domain Bacteria; kingdom Pseudomonadati; phylum Pseudomonadota; class Alphaproteobacteria; order Hyphomicrobiales; family Phyllobacteriaceae; genus Mesorhizobium; species Mesorhizobium sp. M1142. The sequence goes on along the minus strand of NZ_JAMYMK010000015.1, from coordinate 123,547 downwards.
AGCGGTTGTGTTGCAAAAACATCGAGTGCGGCGCCGCCGATACGGCCCTTCTGCAAGGCCTCGATCACCGCGTCGTCGTCGATCACCGGCCCGCGCGAAACATTGATCAGCAGCGCATCCGGCTTCATCCGGTCAATGCGCTCGCGGCTGATCAGCCCCCGTGTTTCGGGCGTCAGCGGGCAGCACAGAACGATGATGTCGCTCTGTTCGATCAGCGCATCGATCGACAGGAAGCCGACCCTGTCCGGCGCCGGCCGCATGCTGCGCGTCGTCGCCACCACATTCAGATCGAACCCATGTGCCGCGATATGGCCAACCGCCTGGCCGATCGCGCCGAGACCGACAATGCCGATCGTCTTGCCCGCTAGCTCGCTGGCCACCACAGTGTGTTCGCGGCCGGCCAGCCAGCCCTTCGCACGCAGGTCGCGGTCCAACACACGAAAGCGCCTAAGCAGCGCCAGCGCCGCGAACATCACGTATTCGGCGACGGATCGCGCGTTCACCCCCGGTACGTTCGCCACCAGCACGCCGGCGGCATTGGCCGCTTCCATAGGTACCATGTCCAGCCCGGCGCCGTGCCGGATCGCGGCCCTGAGCTTCCTTGCTCCTTCGAAAAGCGACGCAGGCAAGGGAGCGCGAACGATGATGACATCGGCGTCCCTTGCCTCGGCGGCAAGCGTATGCGCGTCGAGGGCGGAAGCAACGACGAGTTCGCCGGCCCCTGTCAGCATGGAAGAGGCACGGGGGTGCAGTCTGTGTGTCGACAGGATCTTGGGCATTTCAGGCCTTTTCGAGCGCTGGGCTTTGCGGTTCCGCCCCACGCCCCTCGATCAGCCCCTTCCAGTAGCTTTCGGCGCCTTGCAGATGGGCGCTCATCAGCGCCTGGGCGAGATTGCCGTCGCGGCGCAGCAGCGCCTCGTAGATCTGGATATGCTCGGCATGGGAGCGCACGCTGCGTTCGGGATCGTTGAAATAGATCGGCAGGCGCAGCTCACCCATCATGTAGTAGACGCTGCAGATATTGTGGAAGACGCTGTTCTTGGTCGCCCGCACGATCTCGAGGTGGAACTCGCGGTCTTCCCGGGCAAGGCCTTCACCGGCGGCGATGCGATCCTCGGAGGCCTTCAGGATCTCGCGCAGCCGCTCGAAATTCTCCTCGGTGGCGCGTGAACAGGCCAGTTCGGCGGCCTTGATCTCGTGGATCTTGCGCAACTCGACCGTCTCGTAGATCTGGACGGGATCGAGCGGCAGGCCCGCGCGGGCGAACAGCGCCATCGCCTCGACGCTCGCCTGCTTCGTATCGATGTAGATGCCGGATTTCGCCCGTCGCTCGACGATGCGCATCGCCTCGAGAATGGCCAGCGCCTCGCGGATCTGTCCGCGGCTGACGCTGAAATGCTCTGCCAGTTCGCGCTCCGACGGCGTGCGGCCGGTCTCCTTGTCGGAATGGGAGAACAGATAGGCGGCGAGTTCCGCGAGAAGGTTCTTTTCTTTCATGTCAGCCGTGTTGCGCGTGCGCCTCCAGGAACCGCTCCGAAATGGTGAATCCCAGCCCGGGTCTATCAGGGATCGCTACCATACCGTCCTTTGCTTCGACAGTCTCTTCGATCAGATCGTGGATCATCGGGTTGGCGCCGAGCGAATATTCGACGGTGAAGCTCGCCGGCGAAGCGGCGCAGACATGCAGCCCGGCAAAGAAGCAGGGCGCGCCGGCCCAAAGATGCGGCGCAAAGCGCAGATTGAAGGCGCTGGCGATGGTGCCGATCTTCATCGCCTCGCTGATGCCACCGCAAAAGGCCGGATCCGGCTGGAAGATATCGGCGGATTTGAGCACGGCGAGGTCGCGGAAGGCATAGCGTGTCGCCTCGCTTTCGCCGGTGGCGATCGGGATCGAACCGCAGGCGCGCACCTCGGCCATGCCGGGCTTGTCGTCAGCGATCACCGGCTCCTCGAACCAGGCGAGATCGAGGTCGCCGGCGAGATGGATGAAGCGCTTGGCTTCGGCCACCGTGTAAGTGCCGTGCGCGTCGACCATCAGATCGATATCTGGACCGAGCGCCTGTCTTGCGGCGCGGACGCGAGCGGCCGAGATATGTGGGGCGCCATCCATCGCGCCGACGCGCATCTTCAGCGCCTTGAAGCCGCCCTTGGCGATGTAGGACTGCAGCTGGTCGCCGATGGCTTCCGCGGTGGCCCAGCCGCCGGAAGCATAGGCCGGCATGCGGTCCAGCTTGCGGCCGCCGAGCAGCCGCCAGACCGGAACGCCGAGCGATTTGCCGAGAATGTCCCACAATGCGATGTCGACGGCGCTGATGGCAGCGATGCTCATGCCCCGTCGTGCCAGTTGCGGCATGGCATGGCCGGCGCGAGCGGCACTGTCGTGGCGCGTGCCATTGTAGAGCATCTCCCAGATGACGCCGATGTCGGCCGGGTCGCGGCCGACCAGCTGCGGGCCGACCTCGTAGTTCAGCAAATGAACGAGAGCGCCGTAACTCCCGGCGCTGCCGGCGGCATTCTTGCCTTCGCCCCAGCCGACCAGCCCGTCGTCGGTTTCGATGCGCAGGATAGCGGCGTCGAACGTCGCCACCTGACCGAAGTCGCTGCGGTGCTGCTTCGCGACTTCGATCGGTATGCGGACCCACCAGGCTTGGACCGTTTTGATGCGCATGTTCATCCTCGGCCCGGCCGCGGTGAGGCGGAAGGGCTCTTTCCAAACGGCTCGGCTACTTGATCAGCGGCAGCAGCGTTTCCGCGTTGATGCGCATCTGGTCGGTGTAGAATTTCTCCGTGAGCACGCTGGAGCCGTGGTCCTGAATGAACTTCAGCTGCTCCGGCGAGATGTCGACGGGGTTGCGTTCGACCATGTCGGGATAGGGAGCAGCCGGCGTGCGGTCGACGGGGGCGACGAATTCATTGGTCAGCGCGCCGTCATAGCCGATCTCCTTCAGCGTGCCGACGATCTTCGGCCAGTCGATCTGCCCAAGGCCCGCGGCGAAGCGGTTGTTGTCGGCGACATGGAAATCGTACAGGCGCTCGCCGACCTGCCGGATGGCGTCATAGACGTTAAATTCTTCCATGTGGATGTGGTAGGCGTCGAGGCAGACGCCGCATTCGGGGCTGACCGCATCGGCCAGCGCCAGTGCCTGGGCGCCGCGGTTGAACAGATAAGTCTCGAAGCGGTTGAGCGGCTCAACCGCGATCTTGACGCCAACTTTCTTGGCGTGGGTGAAGCATTCCCGGGTGGCATCGACCACCCATTTCCATTCCTCTTCCTCGGTGCCGTCCGGCACGACCTTGCCGACAGTGGCGGGAACCAGCGTGATAATCTCGCCGTCGAGCTCGCTGACCATGGTCAGCACGTCCTTGACGTACTGCACCGACCGCTCGCGTTGGCCCTGGTCCTTGGCGGCGAGATTGCGCTCGCCCAGCATCAGCGTCACCGCTCCCCAGCAGCGAATGCCGTACTCGTTCAACAGTGCGCGCGTCTCCTTGGGCTTGTACTGTTCGGGTTCGCCGGAAATCTCGATCGACTCATAGCCGAATTTCTTGATGCGCTTGAGCGTCGTTTCCAGCGGCTCCGCCCGCATCCAATTGTGCGTCGAAAGATGCATGGTCTATCCTTCCCAGAATCGCCTGTACCAGTTTGCCTGCGGCGCACTCTGCCGAAGCCGCCGCATGATTCCTCCCCAAGGCGTCCCAGCATTTTTTTGCAAACTGGTTCGACCAATTGGGCTTGATGGGAGGTCTACAGTAATTTCATCTGGACGGCAAGAAGTGCTGCCATCAAGCGTTGGCTCCTGTCTATGCTATTGATTATACTTAAACATGTGGCTTAACTCGGCATGGTTGCAGGACTGCGGCAGCGCGTCAAATGGCTTGACCAGATTTCGGCATTTGGTAATACCAGAATAGCGGCGCTGAGCGCGCTGTGCAAAGAGACCAAAGACGCTGGCCCTGTTTTCAATCGGCGCTATGCTTGGTCGTGAAACATAGGGAGATGCCGATGCCGACGACGATGAAGGGGCCTGGTCTGTTCCTGGCGCAGTTTGCGGGCGACGCCGCGCCGTTCAATTCGCTGGCCTCGATCACCAAATGGGCGGCTGGTCTGGGCTACAAGGGCGTGCAGATCCCGACATGGGACGCCCGATTGTTCGATCTCGAGAAGGCAGCCTCCTCCAAGGCCTATTGCGAGGAGGTGAAGGGCATCTGCGCCGATGCCGGCGTCGAGATCACCGAACTGTCGACGCATCTGCAGGGGCAACTGGTGGCGGTGCATCCGGCCTATGACGCGCAGTTCGACGGCTTCGCGCCGGCTGCGGTGCACAACAATCCAAAAGCCAGGCAACAATGGGCGGTCGAACAGATGAAGTTCGCCGCCAAGGCGTCGAAGAATCTCGGGCTCAAGGCGTCGGTGTCGTTTTGCGGAGCGTTGGCCTTCCCATACCTCTATCCCTGGCCGCAGCGGCCGGCGGGATTGATCGAGGAGGCATTTGCCGAACTCGGCAAACGCTGGACGCCGATCCTCGACGTTTATGACGAAAACGGCGTCGATGTCGGCTACGAAATTCATCCAGGCGAGGACGTGTTCGACGGCGCGACATTCGAGATGTTCCTCGATTCGGTCGGCGGCCACAAGCGCTGCAACATCAACTATGACCCGTCGCACTTCCTGCTGCAGCAGCTCGATTATCTCGAATTTATCGACATCTACCACGAGCGGATCAAGGCGTTCCACGTCAAGGATGCCGAGTTCAATCCAACCGGGCGGCAAGGCGTCTATTCCGGTTACCAGAGCTGGACCAACCGTGCCGGGCGTTTCCGCTCGCTCGGCGACGGGCAGGTGGATTTCCGCGGCATCTTCTCCAAGCTCACCCAATACAATTACGATTCATGGGCGGTGCTGGAATGGGAATGCTGCCTCAAGCACCCGGAGGATGGTGCGGCCGAAGGCGCTCCCTTCATCCAGCACCACATCATCAGGGTGACGGAAAAAGCATTCGACGACTTCGCCGGCGGCACGACCGATAAAAAGGTGCTGCGCGGCATGATGGGGATCTAGCACAGATATTCCCTCCCCCTCGAGGGGAGGGTCGATCCGCGCAGCGGATCGGGGTGGGGTCGCTGGGCGTAGGGCTCGGCATGAACCGACCCCACCCGGCCCTGCGGGCCACCTTCCCCTCAAGGGGAGGGGTATTTCAATGACGAGGGAGAAAATCGTGGTTGGCGCATCGAAGACGGAAACGGGAGGCGGTCCGATCCGCTACGGCATGGTTGGCGGCGGACAAGGCGCCTTTATCGGCGCGGTGCACCGCATCGCGGCACGCATGGATAACGAGTTCGTGCTGGTTGCTGGCGCCCTCTCGTCGAATCCGGAGCGCGCCAAGGCCTCGGCGGCCGAGCTTGGGCTCGATCCGGCACGCAGCTACGGCTCCTATGCCGAGATGGCCAAGGCGGAGGCCAAGCGGCCGGATGGCATCGAGGTGGTGGCCATCGTCACGCCGAACAATGTGCACGTGCCGGCCGCCAAAGCTTTTCTCGAGGCCGGCATCCACGTCATCTGCGACAAGCCACTAGCGACGACGCTAGCCGAGGCAAAGAGGCTGGCGGCGCTGGTCGAAAAGACTGGCAAGGTGTTCGTGCTGACGCATAACTACACCGCCTATCCGATGGTGCGGCAGGCACGCGAGATGGTGGCCAAGGGACAGCTCGGCGATATCCGCATCGTGCAGTCGGAATATCCGCAGGACTGGCTGACCGAAGACCTGGCCGCCACCGGCCAGAAGCAGGCTGCGTGGCGCTCTGACCCGAAGCAGGCGGGTGCCGGCGGTGCACTGGGCGATATCGGCACGCATGCCTACAACCTTGCCCGTTTCGTCTCCGGGCTGGAGCTCGATTCGTTGTCGGCCGATCTCGATGCCTTCGTGCCGGGGAGGCTGCTCGACGACAACATCAATGTGCTGCTGCGCTTCAAGCCGGTCGGCGGGTCGCACCCGGCCAAGGGAATGATCTGGGCAAGCCAGGTGGCGCCCGGCCACGAGAACGGGTTGAAATTGCGCATCTACGGCTCGAAGGGCGGCCTCGAATGGGTGCAGGCCGACCCGAACTATCTCTGGTACACGCCGTTCGGCCAGCCGAAGCAGTTGATTACCCGTAATGGCGCCGGCGCGCTCCCCGTCGCCGGGCGCGTCAGCCGCGTTCCGCCAGGGCATCCGGAAGGCTATCTCGAAGGTTTCGCCAACATCTATCAGGAAGCCGCGCGGGCGATTCGTGCAGCGCGCCGGAAGGGCGGGAAGCCGGCTAAGGATGTCGTCTTCCCGACCGTGCAGGACGGCGTCGAGGGCATGGCCTTCATCGAGGCCTGCGTGAAGTCGTCGAAGAAGAATGGGGCGTGGACGAAGCTCTGAAGGGTGGTGGTGATAGTCAGGTGAGACCGGCCTGCAAATGGCAGTTTCCTGCGCTTCCGGTGCGCATGTACCAAAAGCACGCTCCGCTCCGGTTCTCGGAACCCGCCATTTTCGGCTCGGCCTGACCTGAATCTCATCACCCCTCCGGCGATCGAGCGAATGAAGGGAGGGGCGTCGATGAAAATCGGCATGTGCATGTTGTTGTGGACGACCAGTGTCTCGAAAAAACACGAGCCGTTGTTGAGGGACATCAAGGCGACCGGCTTCGACGGCGTCGAAATACCGGTCTTCTCCGGCACGCCGGACAACTACAGGAAACTCGGCGAACTGCTCGACCGTATCGGGCTGCAACGCACCGCCGTCTCGGCGATGGGCGATGCCGCGATGAACCTGATCTCGCCGGATGCCTCGACGCGCAAAGCCGGTATCGACTACATGAAATCGGCGATCGACTGCGCTCAGGCGCTTGGCGCGAACACGTTGAGCGGCCCGCTCCATTCGACACTCGGGGCCTTCTCCGGCAGCGGGCCGACAGCGGCCGAGAAAAAACGTTCGATCGCTTCGCAACGCGCCATTGGCGACTATGCCGGCAACAAGAGCGTCACCATCGGGTTGGAGGCGCTCAACCGCTTCGAATGCTACCTGCTCAACACGATGGACGATTTATCGGAGCATATCGACGCGATCGACCGGCCGCACATCAAGGCGATGTACGACACCTTCCATGCCAACATCGAAGAAGCCGACCCGATTGGCGCCTATACGCGCAACCGCAACAACATCGTCCATATCCACATTTCGGAGAACGATCGCGGGGTGCCGGGCCGTGGCCATATTCCCTGGAAGGAGACTTTCTCCGCCATCCGCAAGAGCGGCTACGACGATTGGCTGACGATCGAGGCGTTCGGGCGTTCGCTGAAGGACTTGGCCGCGGCCACCAAGGTGTGGCGCGACTTTTCCGAAGGCCCGGAAGCTGTCTACCGCGACGGCTACAGGCATATTAAGGACGGGTGGAGGAAAGTTGCATAACGATCGGCCAGCCCGATGCACCCGTCACCCCTGCTCGGCCTGGATCCGGTTGTAGTCGTGGATCGTCCTGCTCAGCCGGCGGCGCAGCAAATTGGAAATGTTGTCGAAGATGAAAACGACGAGCAGGACCAAGAGCACCATGTAGAAGACATTGGCCCAGTTGGAGTTGGTGCGCATCGCTTCCCAAAGCTTCAGGCCGATCCCGCCGGCACCGACGGCGCCGATGATCGTCGCGCCCCTGGTGTTGGATTCCCACTGATAGAGTGTCTGGCTGATGAAGACCGGGATCACCTCCGGCAGCACGCCATAGCGCTGCACCAGCAAGCCGTTCGCGCCGGTCGACTGGATGCCCTCGCGTGGCTTGTCGTCGATGTTCTCGAGGCCTTCCGAATAGACTTTGCCGAGCGTGCCGATCTCGGTGAAGAAAATCGCGGCGCTGCCGGCCAGCGGGCCCGGGCCGAAGGCGCGGGTGAAGAATAGCGCCCAGATCAGCATGTCGACCGATCGCATGAAATCGAAGAACCGCTTGAGCACCTGGCTGAGGAGGCCGCTCGGGGTGATGTTGCGGGCGGCGAAAAAGGCGAGCGGGAAGGCGACGATGCCGCCGAGCAAGGTGCCGAGAAACGCCATGACGATGGTCTGGAACAGCTTCGTCCAGACGTCGCCATGCTGCCATTGGGCGTTGTTCCAGATATTGTCCGCGGCCAGCGCAATGTTCGATGTGCCCGGCTTGAGCTGGGGTCCGGACATCAGCAACGAGACCACCTCGCCGGGCGACTTGCCGAAGAAGGGCGAGCGTGTGTCGAAGACGAAATTCGCCCAGCCGAGGAAGCGCTTGCGGACCTTGACGCGATCGACGGTTATGCGAACCTCGCCGGCAAAGCCCATCCGGGCGACGATTTCATCGTCATGCGCGGTGATCCAGTCCGGCACCGGGCCGGTTATCACCGGCTTGCCGCTGGTCAACGACACCGGCACCGCTTGGCCATTGGCGACAAGCGTTGCCTCGGCCTTGTCGAAGGTGACGGATTTGGCTCGGCCTTCGATCAGAACGGTGTAGGAGCCGTTGGCATTGGCGATGACCCAGTCGGGATGCGGGTCTTCGCCAAGTGCAGAAAAACGCGGGTATTTGGGTGTGATCTGAGGCTGATCGAGACGGAATTCCGGCTGCAGATCGTAGCTGATCCATTGCGTCAGGAAGAGCGGCAGTCGCTCCCAATGCGATTCCCTCAGCACTTGCGGCAGGCTGAAGAACCACAAGGCATAGACGAGGTAGAGCAGGATGCCGGCGAACAGCACCAGCGGGCCGAAGCGTTTGTACAAGGGCCGTCGGAACACTTGGGGAAAGCGCTCCTCTATCGCCTGCATCTCATCGGCGGTCATCGCGGCCATGGGCAGTCTTCTTGTTGATTTGCCATGATCTTTTCCAAAAACCGGAATCCACTTTTTGGGATCATGGTCAGGCGCCCATCATGAAGGCCTGCTCGCCGACGAGCTTGCGACGAAGCCAGGCGGAGAACTGGTCGACGAGGAAGATGGTGGTAAACAACAGCAGCACCAGTGCCAGCGTCTTGGCGCCAAAGCCGCGTGAGATGGAGAGCTTCAGCTCCTCGCCGATGCCGCCTCCGCCGACCGCGCCGATGATGGTCGAGATACGGACATTGATCTCGATCCTGAGCAGCGCGTAAGACATGAAATTGGGCAGCACCTGTGGCAGGCCGGCGAAGCGCACGCGCTCGAACCAGTTGGCGCCGACCGCGCGCAGGCCTTCGTCGGCGCGCATGTCGATGTTTTCGTTGATCTCGTAGAAGAGCTTGCCGAGGGCGCCGATCGAATGCAGGCCGATGGCGATGATGGCCGCGACCGGGCCAGTCGAGAGGATGGCTGCGAACAGGCCGGCAATGACGATCTCGGGGAAGGCGCGAAGCAGTTCCATGAAGCGCTTGACGACGAGCCTGAGCACCGGACTGGGTGTCAAATTGCGCGCGGCGATGAACGAGAACGGCACCGCAAAGACGAAGCCGATGAAAGTGGAAACCAGCGCCACGTTGAGCGTGGTGAGCATCAGCTCGAAATATTCGGGTAGGTAAAAACCGCCCCAGAGATAAACGCGGCCAAGCGGGAAGTTGAACTCCTGGCTGCCCTTGTCGTGCGGCGATGCGATGTCGAACAGCGCCCGCCAGACGTCGTTCCAGTCTTTGGGAACAAGCCAGCTAAGGAAATCCAGTATGTGCGGCAGCCGATCGAAGAAATGTCCGGCATTGGCCTCGTCGGCAAACCACATGGCTGTGCACATGGCGATAAGCAGCAAACCGATGCCGAGCGCCGTGTAGAACCGGCGCAAGGACGTCTGCCGTCGCCAGGAGTCGGCTGTCCGCCGGGTCGCGTCTGAACGGATCGTGGCTGAGATGGTCATGATCGGGCATGCAAAAAGGGCGGCGCTGGTAAGGCCGCCCTTTGCCACCGCATTCAGCCGCCGATCGCGGCTTTGCGGGCTTCGACGATGACGCTGTAGAAGTCCGGCTTCACAGGAACGTAGCCAGTGAAATCGCCGCCTTCGATGGCCTCGAAGCAGGGCTTGTCCTTGGCCGGCAGGCTGGTGAAGAAGTTGGCGAGCTTGGCGCTCATATCGCCACCGAGCGCGGTGCGCACGACCAGCGGGCCGTTCGGGATCAGGCCGGAGCGCCAGACTTCGACGAAATCGTTGGGGTCGACGGCGCCCTTGGCGACTTCCTTGTGGAAGGTGCCGGAGGTGTAGCCGTTCTTGAAGTCGCCAATGCCCGAGGAGTCGTCAACCGCAACATCGACCTTGCCGTCGCGAACGGCGAGGAGGTTGTTCTCGTGGCCGCCATTGAACTGGGTCGAGGCGAAGAAGGTTTCGTTCGAGGCGCCGGTGTCCTTCGGGATCTGGGTCAGCGGGATCAGATAACCGGAGGTCGAATCCGGGTCGGCATAGCCGAGCTTCTTGCCCTTTGCCGACTTGATGTCGGTGATGCCGGACGACTTCAGCGCCAGGCCGATCGAATAATAGCCGGTCGCGCCGTCGGTCTGCTGGGTGGTGAGGATCGGGGTCACGGCGTTCGGATCCTTGAGGTAGACGCTGGCATAGCCTGACGCGCCAAGCTCGGCGAAATCGAGGGTGCCGCCGAGCAGGCCCTGGATCACCCCGTCATAGTCGGCGGCCGGGAACAGCGAGACCTTCTCGAAGCCGAATTCGGACTTCAGGTGATCGGCGAGGCACTGAAAGTTGCGCAGCCGGTCCGCTTCATTTTCACCACCAAGGATGCCGATGCGGAATTCCTTGATATCCTGGGCGTGAGCGGCACTTGTTGCGATGGCGAGCAATGAAACCGCGCCAAAAACCATCTTCCTGAACATTATCTCTCTCCTGTTGGTTCCGGCTTCGCGCCGGAGCGTTCGAACTTTTGACGAGTGCCTTTGACGCGGGCGGGCGATCAGGCCGTTCTCAGTAGCCAGGGAACACGGGCTCGAGCGGTCCGGCGGATGCAGCGATTTTCTGTTTGACGGCGACACTGGTCGAAGTGATGGCCTCGGAGATTTCGCCGCCATTGCTGTCGGCGCCGTAGACCATGCGCACGGCCTCGCGGTTGAGGTCTTCGGGCGGGCCGTCGAAGACAACCTTGCCGGCGGCCATGCCGATGATACGGTTGCAATAGTTGCGGGCCGTATCAAGCGTATGCAGATTTGTGATGACGGTGATGCCTTCGCGCAAATTGATGTCCTGCAGCGAATCCATCACCACCTTGGCGTTGAGCGGATCGAGCGAGGCGATCGGCTCGTCCGCCAACAGCACCTTCGGCTGCTGCATCATGGCACGCGCAATAGCAACGCGCTGCTGCTGGCCGCCGGAAAGCGTGCCGGCGGGCTGCAGTACGGTGCGGGCGATGTCGAGACGCTCAAGGGCGGCAACAGCCTCGGCGCATTCACTGCGCGAGAACATGCCGAAGAGGTTGGACAGCGTCGAGCGGTGGTTGAGCCGGCCGAGCAGCACATTGGTCAGCACGTCCAGGCGCGGCACCAGATTGAACTGCTGGAAGATCATGGCGCAGTCGCGCTGCCATCGCCGGAGCGGCGAGCCGCGCAACCCGGAGACCTCGACGCCGTCGAACAGGATGGATCCCTGGCTGGGATCGATGAGGCGGTTGATCATGCGCAGAAGCGTCGATTTGCCGGCGCCCGAACGGCCGATGATGCCGACCATCTGACCGTGCGGGATCGCGATGTCGACATTGCTGACGGCGGTGTTCTTGCCGAACCGGCGGGTGACGCCGCGGATTTCGAGCGAAGCTGACATGGTGCAGGCTCCAGTCCAATCGCAATTGAAGGTCTGTTAACCCTCGCTAGCGCAGCCGCATGAACCTGCGGTGTCGGAACGATGTCAGTTTTGTTACTGCCCACAGGTACGCCTCGCCCGGGGAATTCATCCGCGCGCCTTTGGATCAGCCCAGGACAAGAAGCTCCTCGAAATGCTTCATGTCCTTGAAGCTGCAAAATGCCGGAGGCAGCAGCTCGATCACTGGAGCCTGACGGACGGCAGCGAGAGGCAATCATCGAATAGTTGTTGCCATTGCGTTATCCTTTCATCGTCGAGACGGCGGATCTGATAGGCGAAGGTTATGTGGAACGTGTAGCTGTCGTGGTCGGGATGCCGATATCCGAAGGGCGCCGACAAGGCATCGCGTCATGCGCGCAGGATACGCACGTCCTCATCGGTTGCGCCGGCAACGGTCAAGCCCGTCGGCACGACATCGACAACCCTGATCTTGAAGGCGCCGCGGCCTTCGAAGCCGTTCAGGCGTTCCTGATAGAGGCGGGTCATGTCGTCGATGCTGGTGTCGAGGGGCGCATCCTCAGGCCAATAGGGAGCCGGCGCCGATATTCGATGATGTCCTGGAACAGCGTCATGTGCAGGCTGGAGAGGCCAGCCGGTCGGTATCGGGCATGGCGCGCATCCGCTCACGCACTTCGACCACCACTGCCTCGGACGGCGAGCCGTCGACGAGATGGCAGACGACCGTGTTGCCGGGCTCGGTCAGGAAATTGCCAGAGGTGTCGTAGCGCCTGCCGAGATGCAGCGGAGGGGTCGGGTTCGAGCCGGCAAAGTATCCGGCGAGCGAAGGTTTGACTGAAACAGGCATTGCGATCTCCAGAGGAAAGGCCGCGTTCTGCCCCGACGATGTGTCAGGGACATGAAAACCGTGCCAAGAAGTAGAATATCAAAGGCAGGATTCGCCAAGCGATGCTGCCGGGGTTTGCACATCATCAAGATTGAAATAAAGATTCAAACTCGTATCAAAGAGAGGCTGCCTAATTGCTACGTTGGCGCCAGTGGTTGCGGCTGTATGCTGCAGGGGTAGTCGCTGCGATAAGTTTCACAGTGGCCCTGGTTTTGATGTCCGTATATCGGGTTGGTAGCTTGAACCATCCAATATCGGGATACTTGTACAATTATGCAAATGGGCGCGACGCGGCCATTATTCTAATGATTCTCATTTTTTTAATTGCGCTAGTTACGATAAATTTTGCAAATAAGATTGAGGAAAAAACCAAATCGCTTGTAGATATTGGTTATGACAAAAAAATTATAGAACTTATCAGGTTTAATCAGACTGGTGGTGCTATTCTTATCACGTTAGGATTTCTTTCTATTATTTTGGACATTTGCCCGAGCGGCTGACTTATTCGGGACGTCAACCCCCATGCTTCTCCAAAAACTGATTGGCCGACAGTTCCCGAAAATCGTCGAGCGCGGCGCGCAGCCGGGCGTGGTCCCAATCCCACCAGGCGAGCGCCTGGTAGCGCTCCGCGGTGCGGCGGTCGAAGCGCTCGCGGATCGGCTTGGCCGGCACGCCGCCGACGATGGTGTAGGGCGCGACGTCCTTCGACACCACGGCACCCGCACCGACCGCGGCGCCATCGCCGACGGTGATGCCGGGCAGGATGGTCGAGCCGTGGCCGAGCCAGGTGTCGTGGCCGATGGTGACGCGCTTGGCGCGGCGCTGGGCGAAGAATTCGCTCTCGTGCTCGGCGTCGTCCCAATAGTCCGAGGCGCGATAGGTGAAATGGTGCAGCGTCGGCCGCCAGGTCGGGTGGTTGGTGGCGTTGATGCGCACATTGGCGGCGATGTTGGCGAATTTGCCGATCGTCGCGCACCAGACGCCGCAGTCCTGCATCATGTAGGAATAGTCGCCCAACGCACTTTCCGAAATCCGGCAGCGCTCGGCGACTTCGGTCCAGCGGCCAAGCGTTGAGTTCTCTACTTCCGCCGTCTCGTGGATCAGCGGCGCCTCCGACAGTTTCCTCGTCATGCGGCGATTTTTCCGGCGGCGAAGGCGGTCACGTCGATTATACGGTCGGCCACCGCCTCGCGCACGTCGTGGTCGTGGAAGATGCCGAGCAAAGCGACGCCCGCCGCCTTCTTGGCGGCGATCAGGGAGATCACCACGTCGCGGTTTCTGGCGTCGAGCGAAGCGGTCGGCTCGTCGAGCAGCAGGATCGGATGCTCGGTGATGAAGCCGCGCGCGATGTTGACGCGCTGCTGTTCGCCGCCGGAGAACGTCGCCGGCGGCAGCGCCCAGAGTTTTTCCGGCAGGTTCAGCTGCGCCAGCAAGGCACGTGCCTTGCCGCGCGCGACCTCACGCTCCTCGCCGCGCTCGACCAGCGGCTCGGCGACGACATCGAGCGCCGAGACACGCGGCACGGTGCGCAGGAACTGGCTGACATAGCCGATGGTAAGCCGGCGCACGGCAAGCACGGTGCGCGGGCTGGCAGTTGCGAGATCGATCAGCCCGCCCTCGTGCTGGACGATGATCTGGCCTTCATCGGCGGCATAATTGCCGTAGAGCATTTTCAGGATCGAGCTCTTGCCGGCGCCGGACGGGCCGCCGAGCACCGAGCATTCGCCGGCCCTGATCGCGAACGAGACGCCGGCGACCACCGGCAGTTTGATGCCGTCGCGCAGATGCATGGTGAAGCTTTTGGCGACGTCGGAGACAACGAGCGGGGTTGCCATCAGAGGGTTCTCCAATCGTCATTCGTCTGCGGGCCAACACCCCCCTCTGGCCTTCCGGCCATCTCCCCCTCAAGAGGGGAGATGGGCTGTCGCATTCGGTTTCGCCATTCTCCTGTGTCGCAGAACGGGCGGGACATAAAAGCTGCTGATCTCCCCTCTTGAGGGAGAGATGGCCGGAAGGCCAGAGGGGGGTACGCCGGAGCAATCATCGTCATACCTGCAGAATCGAGGAGACAAGCAACTGGGTGTAGGGGGCGCGCGGATCGTCGAGGACGCGGTCGGTGAGGCCGCTTTCGACGACGCGGCCGTCCTTCATCACCATCATGCGCTGCGACAGTAGACGTGCCACCGCAAGGTCGTGCGTGACGACGATGGCCGCCAGACCCAGATCGGTGACCAGGCCGCGCAACAGATCGAGCAGGCGCGCCTGCACCGAGACGTCGAGGCCGCCGGTCGGCTCGTCCATGAACACCAGCCGCGGCCCGGTGACGAGGTTGCGGGCGATCTGCAGGCGCTGGCGCATGCCGCCGGAAAAGGCGCGCGGCTCGTCGTCGATGCGGTCCTCGTCGATCTCGACGCGCGACAGCCAGTCGACCGCCGTGGCTCGGATTTTTCCGTAGTGGCGGTCGCCGACCGCCATCAGCCGCTCGCCGACATTGGCGCCGGCCGACACTGTCATGCGCAGACCATCGGCGGGGTTCTGGTGGACAAAGCCCCAGTCGGTGCGCATCAAAAAGCGGCGCTCGGCCTCGCTCATGCGGTAGAGCTCGCGGAATTGGCCATCGCGCATGCGGTAGCTGGCGGTGCCGGAGCTGGGCAGTAGCCTTGTCGACAGGCAGTTGAGCAAAGTCGTCTTGCCGGAACCGGATTCGCCGACGACAGCCAGCACTTCGCCCGGCCACAGATCGAAGGTGACGTTCTCGCAGCCGACGCGCGAGCCGTAGAATTTGGACAGCGCAGAGACGCGCAGCAGCGGTTCGTCGGTCATTGCGCCGGCTCCGTTTTTTCCAGGGCAAGAGGGGTTTCAGGCGCAAGGTGGCCGCGATGGCCTTGCTCGCGCCGCTTCTCGCAATGGTCGGTGTCGGAACAAACGAACATGTGGCCGCCATGGTCGTCGAGGATAACTTCGTCAAGATAGACGTTCTCGGCCGCGCACAGTGCGCAGGGCTGGTCGAAGGTCTGCACCTCGAACGGATGGTCCTCGAAGTCGAGGCTGACCACGTCGGTGAAGGGCGGCAGTGCATAAATGCGCTTTTCGCGGCCGGCGCCGAACAATTGCAAAGCCGGCGAACGGTGCATTTTCGGGTTGTCGAATTTCGGCGTCGGCGACGGGTCCATCACATAGCGGCCCTCGACCTTGACCGGATAGGCATAGGTGGTGGCGATGCGGCCATGTTTGGCGATGTCCTCGTAGAGTTTTACATGCATCAGGCCATATTCCTCCAGCGCATGCATTTTGCGCGTCTCGGTCTCGCGTGGCTCGAGGAAGCGCAGCGGCTCGGGGATCGGCACCTGATAGACCAGCACCTGACCCGCACTCAGCGGATGCTCGGGGATGCGGTGGCGAGTCTGGATGATGGTCGCCTTCGCCGTCTCAGTGGTGACAGCGACATTGGCGACCTTCTTGAAGAAGGCGCAGATCGAGACGGCATTGGTGGTGTCGTCGGCGCCCTGGTCGATGACCTTGAGCACATCGAGGGGGCCAATGATCGAAGCGGTGACCTGCACACCGCCGGTGCCCCAGCCATAGGGCATCGGCATTTCGCGCGAGGCGAACGGCACCTGATAGCCAGGGATGGCGATGCCCTTGAGGATCGCCCGGCGGATCATCCGCTTGGTCTGCTCGTCGAGATAGGCGAAGTTGTAGGTGGCGATGTCGGTTGGTTGTGCGGTCATTCCGCGGCCTCTCTCTTCTCTTCGGCCTTGCCGGCGTTCTCGCGGGCGTCGTGCTCGGCGCGCATGCGGCGCACGAGGTCGAGCTCGGCCTGGAAATCGACATAGTGCGGCAGCTTCAGATGCTCGACGAAGCCGGTCGCCTGGACATTGTCGGAATGCGAGATGACGAACTCCTCGTCCTGGGCGGCGGCGACGACATCCTCACCCAACTCCGCCGCCCGCAGCGCGCGGTCGCATAGCGCCATGGCCATCGCCTTGCGCTCGCTCTGGCCGAAGACGAGGCCGTAGCCGCGGGTGAATTGCGGCGGCGCCTTGGCCGAGCCCTTGAACTGGTTGACCATCTGGCACTCGGTGACGCGGATACTGCCGAGCGGCACTGCGAAAGGCAGTTCCGGCACGTCGAGCTCCAGCTCGACCTCACCGATACGGACCTCGCCGACGAAGGGATGGTTGCGCGCATAGCCGCGCTGGGTGGAATAGCCGAGCGCCAATAAAAACCCCTCATCGCCGCGCGACAACGCCTGCAGGCGGATGTCGCGCGCCATCGGGAATTCGAGCGGCTCGCGGGTGATGTCGCCGGGGACATGGTCTTCAGGCATGTCGCCGTCGGATTCGATCAGGCCCTCGCGGGCGAGGATGGCCGACACGCGCGGCATGGCTTCCGGCTCGCCTGCACGCTGCTCCGGCTCGGCGACTTCGCCGCCTGCGGCAAGCTCGGGATCGAGCAGCCGGTGGGTGTAGTCGAAAGTCGGGCCGAGCAACTGGCCGCCGGGCAGGTCCTTGTAGGTCGCCGACACCCGCCGCTCGACCAGCATCGTGCCGGTGTCGACCGCCTTGGTGTAGCCGAAACGCGGCAGCGTGGTGCGATAGGCGCGAATGAGGAAGATCGCCTCGATCATGTCGCCGCGCGCCTGGACGATGGCGAGTGCCGCCAATTCCCTGTCGTAGAGCGAACCTTCACTCATCACCCGGTCGACGCCGAGCGCCAGTTGCTCGACGATCTGGTCGAGGCGAAGTGCGGGCACCGAACGATCGCCGCGCCGGCGGTCGGCGAGCAGTTTGTGGGCGTTGCGAATGGCCGCTTCGCCACCCTTTACCGCGACATACATCCTATGCCTCCATCGTCTTGATGCGCGTCGTGCGCGGCAGGCAGGCAATTGCTTCGGACGTGGCGAGGATGATGTCGACGCCACGCGGAAAGCGCTGGTTGTTCTGCTTCCATTGCTCGACAAAATGGCGCGGCATTTGCGCCGGCGCAATCGTCGCCGTCTTCTCGATGCCCGGGCCTTCGAGCAGCAGCGGAGCGCCGGAGACAAGATCGCTGATCTCGAGGATCAGCGTCGTGGAGCGATCGGGATAATCCTGGGTGCCTTGCGAAAACCCGTCGAGCGCCATCATCTCGGCCGGCGTGGCGATCAGCGCGAAATGCGCGTCGGCCGGGGTGTTGGCCAGCGGCGCGCCGGTATGGAAGCCAAGCCAGGATTTCACCGTCGCTGAAGCCTGCAAGGCGGGGTCGAGCCAGAGCGGCGTGTCGTTATCGCACAGCGCCAGCGCAATGGCGCCCGCGGTGGCTGACAGCGGCGTCGGTGGACGGGTAAAGACCGGCAGGGGCTGCAGTGTGCCCGGCCGGGCCATCGCGTCCATCACTGCCCGGAAGACCGTCTGGGCGTCGAACACCGGATCGGCAAAGCCGCCTTCGATCGCTTGGGTTACGATGTCCATCAGTCTTCTCCGCGTACCATGGTGAAGAAATCGACCTTGGTCGCCGCCGTCTCGGCGCGGCGCTGGTCACGGGCCTCGGCCAGTGCCGCCTGCAAGGGCGCGACGAGCCTGGTCTCGACCTCGTTGCGGTGAGCCGGGTCCTGCCACAGCGCATCGGCGATTGCCGCCAGCCTTGCCTTCTGCTTGTCGCGGCCGAGCGCATAGCAGTGGCCGACCTGTCCGGAGGCGAGCCGGACGGTGGCGCGGGTGACCGTCGTCTCGCCAACGTTGAACGGCGCGCCGCCGCCACCGATGCGGCCACGCACGGTGACCAGGCCGGTTTCGGGGCCGCGCAGGAGTTCCGCCTCCGAAGGCAGGCCGGCTTCGTTCCACAGACGGACGATATCGTCGCCGGTCGATTGCGCCAGCGTTGCCATAACGGCCTTGCGCCCAGCCTGATCGCGGGCTTCCTGTCCTCGCATGGTTAACATTCCCTTGCATCGAAATTTGTCTATTGATATAGACAATTATACAAATTATACCTATTATCTAATGCGTGTCTATGACGGGTGCATGACAAGGGCGAGAAGAGGGGGCGCAAAGGTTGGGGCAGAAAATGATCGGACAAGCCAACAGCATCGAGCGGCGCAGCGGTGTCGCGCTGTGGCGGCAGATCGCCGATCAGATACTGCATTCGATTTCCGTCGGCGATTTTCCCGAAAATGCGGCGTTGCCGCCGGAGGTGGCACTTGCCGAGCGCTATGGCGTCAACCGCCACACCGTCCGCAGCGCCATTGCAGCGCTGGTGCAGGAGGGTGTGCTCAGGGCAGAGCAGGGGCGGGGCACCTTCGTGCTGTCGCGCAGGCGGCTGTCATATCCGATCGGCGCCCGCACCCGCTTTTCGGAGGGATTGCAAGGACAGGCGTCCGACCGGCATATCACCTTGCTTGCGTCATCGGTCGAGCCTGCCAACCGTCGTGTGGCAGAGAGCTTAGGCCTTGCAAAGGGGGCCGACGTGATACGTCTGGAAACGCGCGGCGAAGCCGATGGAATGCCAGTGTCCCGCGCTGCCGGCTGGTTCGATGCCAGGCGCTTTGCCGGCATCGATGCTGCCATGGCGGAAACCGGTTCGATCACCGCATCGCTGGCACGTTTTGGCATTGACGACTATCTGCGGCAATCGACGGTGTTGTCGGCGCGCCATGCCGATGCGGCCGACCTTGCGGACCTCGACCTGCAGCCCGGCGCCATCGTGCTGGTGACGGTCGCCGTCAACGTCACGCCCGACGGTCAGCCGATCCAGTTTTCGGAGTCGCGCTTCCCGGCCGAGCGGATCGAGCTCAAACTGTCGGCGCTTTGAGGTGCGCCAGCATCATGCGACCTGGATAACGGCCTTGATCAGGCCGGACTTCTCATGCGCCCAGCGGGCAAGATCGTGCGGCGTTTCGCCAAGCGTCGTGCGGTGCGTGACGAGCTTTGCCAACGGCACCGCGCCGTTGCGGATCGAGGCGGCGACATGGTCGAAATCGGCACGCAGCGCGTTGCGGCTGCCGATCAGCATCATCTCGCGCTTGTGGAATTCGGGATCGGAAAAGGCGATGTCGTCCTTGACGACGCTGACCAGGACCAGCGCCCCGCCATGCGCGACATGGGCGAAGGCCGACTGCACCGACTGGGTGTTGCCGGTGGCATCGAAAACCATGTCAAAACCGTCGCCGTCGGTTGCTTGCCGCACCAGGTCCGCAGCAGCGCCCTGCGAGCCGTCGAGGGTCGCGAAGCCGAGTTCGCTTTCGGCGAAACCCAGCCTCTCCGCACTCATGTCGAGCAGCGTCACGTCGAGCCCGGCGATGCGGGCGAACAGCGCCGTGCCGAGCCCGATGGGGCCGGCGCCAATGACCAGCGTGCGCGCACCTGGATCAGCCAGCGAGCGCCGCACGGCATGCGCGCCGATCGCCAGGAATTCGACGGCAGCAGCATCGGCCAGCGACAAGCCGTTTGCCGGATAAAGATTTTGCGCCGGCACCAGGATTTGCTCGCACATGGCGCCGTCGCGGTGGACGCCGAGCACCTCGATCTTAACGCAGCAATTCGGCTTGCCTTGCCGGCAGGCGATGCATTTGCCGCAGGCGAGATAGGGATTGACGACCACCGGTTCGCCGATTGCCAGATCGACGCCCTCACCAACCTCGATCACGGTGCCGGAAACTTCGTGGCCCATGATGCGGGGATAGGCGAGGAACGGGTGCTTGCCTTCGAAGATGTGATAGTCGGTGCCGCAGATGCCGACATGGCTGACGGCGACCAGCGCCCAGCCGGCTGGCGGCGCGCCAGGCGCCGGACGATCTTCGAGGACAAGTTCGCCGGGCGAGCGGCAGACGACGGCTTTCATGCTTCAATCCAGTCGGTTCATGGCACCGCCGGCTCTGCTGTCGCGAGGCCGGCGGTTGTGGGGAGGCGGTCTATTTGCCGCGGCGGCGTAGCCCGTCGAAGTAGACGATGACGATGATCAGCACGCCGGTGATGATGCGCTGCCAGAAGGCGTTGACGTTGAGCAGATTGGCGCCGTTGTTGATGGTGGCAAGGATGAAGGCGCCGAGCAGCGGCCCGTGCACTGAGCCGACAGCGCCGAACAGCGAGGTGCCGCCGATCACCGAGGAGGCGATCGCCTGCAATTCCCAGCCCTCGGCCTGTGTCGGATTGCCGATGCCGATGCGCGAGGCGAGCAGCACGCCGACGAATGCCGCACACAGCCCCGACAGCGTGTAGGCCATATAGATGGTGCGCTGGACGTTGACGCCTGACAGGCGCGACGCCTCGGCGTTGGAGCCGACCGAGAACAGATAGCGGCCCCAGCGGCTGTGGTGCAGGAAGATGTAGGCCGGGATGCCGACCAGGATCACCATCCAGAACAGATTGGGGACGCCGACGAAGGAACTGCGCGAGAACGTCTGGAAGGCATCGTTGTTGATCGAGATCGAGTTGCCGTTGGTCATCAACAGACCGATGCCGCGCAGCGAGGTCAGCGTCGCCAGGGTGATGATGAAGGGCGGCAGGCCCATCTTGACGATGCCGAAGCCGTGGAACATGCCGATGGCGACGCCGACCAGCAAGGTAATCAGGATGGCCAGGAAAACCGGTGTTCCGGCGTTGATCAGCATCGCGACGATGACGGTAGCGAAGCCGACCACGGCGCCGACGGAAAGGTCGATGCCGCCGGTGATGATGACGAAGGTCTGGCCGACCGCCAGGATGGCGATCATCGACCCTTGCCGCAACAGGTTCGAGATGTTGTTGCCCGAGGCGAAGCTCGGCGTCGCCACCGACAGGATGACCCACAAAAGAACCAGCAGCGCCAGCAGTGTCAGCCCGAACAGGGCGTTATAGTTGCGTTTCGGCCTTTCGGCAGCGATCGCCTCGGTGCTCATATCCGTCCTCCCGGTCTTTCTTGTTTCTCGGCCAGCGCCTGGGTGAGGATCTCCTCGTGATCAGCGGTCCGAAACCCGTGCGTAGCCACCAGCTTGCCGCGCCGGAACACATGCAGCGTGTCGGCGAGTTCATAGACCTCGGGCAGGTAGGACGAGATCAGGATGATGCCGGCTCCTTTGGATAGCAGCGCGCCGAACAGGCGGTAGATCTCGGCCTTGGTGCCGACATCGACGCCAACGGTAGGCTCGTCGAAGATGAACAGCTTGGCGCCGTGGGCGAGCCATTTGCCGATGACGATCTTCTGCTGGTTGCCGCCGGACAGGCTGGAGGCCAGCGCGCTGCGTGTTGGCGTCTTGATGCGCAGGTCAGCGATCTGGCGATCGGCTTGCGCCTTTTCCTGCGCGCGCGAGATCAGCAGATTGCTCGAGATGCGCTTGTAGATCGGCAGATTGAGGTTGAGCCCGACCGGCAGGTTGAGGCAGAGGCCCTGGTCGCGGCGGCTTTCGGGGGCAAGCGCGATGCCGAGCCTGATCGCGTCATGTTCGCTATTGACCTTGACCTCCTTGCCCTCCCAGAGGATCTGGCCGGCCGATTTGCGGTGGCGGCCATAGAGCGTGGTGACGAACTCGCTGCGTCCGGCGCCGATCAGGCCATAGAGGCCGACGATCTCACCGGCACGGACGGACATCGAGACATTTTCGAAGCCCTTGCCCGACAGGTTCCTGGCTTCGACGATGGTCGCGCCGAAGGTGAAATGCTCCTTGTGGTAGACCTGCTCGATCGAGCGGTTGATCATCATCTTGACCAGCTCGGCGTCATTGGTCTCGGCAATGTTCCTGGTGCCGACCAGCGTGCCGTCGCGCAGCACCGAGACGCGGTCGGCGAGCTCGAACACTTCTTCCATGCGATGGCTGATGTAGATGATGGTGACGCCTTCGCCCTTCAGCCGGCGGATCAGCGTGAACAGCTGGTCGGCCTCCTTGCGGGTGAGGTAGGCGGTCGGTTCGTCGAAGATCAGGAATTTGGTGCCGCGCACGGTGGCGCGGGCGGCGGCGATCAGCTGCTGCTGGCCGATGGTCAGGTCACCCAGCATGACATGCGCGGGCAGGTCGAAGCCTAGGTCGTCGATGATCTTCTGCGCCTGCCTGACCATCGCCCGCTGCTGCAGGATGCCGAAACGTGCATCCTCCTCGCCGAGGAACATGTTGGCGGCGACGGTGAGATGGCGGCACAGGACCACTTCCTGATGCACGGCATTGATGCCGAGTGCCATCGCCTCATGCGGCGTTGCCAATGCGGCAGGCTTGCCCTCCCAGATGACGTCGCCGGAGGTGCGCGGCATGACGCCGGTCAGAAGCTTGATCAGGGTGGATTTGCCGGCGCCGTTCTCGCCGACGATGGCGTGGATCTCGCCGGCTTTGAAGGCGAGGTCGACCGGCTTCAGCGCGTGGGTGCCGGGATAGCGCTTTTCCAGGCCGCGGAGTTCGAGGATGGTCCTGCCCGGTTCCAGCGTTGGGGCCGGATGGAGTTCCTGCGCCGTCGACATCATGACAATCCTCCCAGATTGGCCCGCCAGATGGTCTGACGATTGGCGCGAGTGGGATGTTTCCGGGGCAAAGGCCCCGGAAACAGTTCACTTGTGGCGATGCTCAGTCGAGCTTGGGGTTGAGCAGCGCGTCGATCTTCGGATCCTTCATGTTGGCTTTGGTGACCAGGTTGGCGCCGGTGTCCACATTGGCCTCGACCTTCTCGCCCTTCGAGGCGGCGAGCGCCGTCTTGATGCCGTCATAGCCCATCCGGTACGGATCCTGAACGACGAGAGCCGAAATGACGCCGTCATTGAGGAACTTGATCAGCTTCTCGTCGCTGTCGAAACCGACCAGCGCGACCTTGCCGGCAAGATTGTTCTCGGCGATCGCCTGACCGACGCCCTGCGCCATGATTAGATTGGAGGCGAAGATGCCCTTGAGGTTGGGGTTGGCGGTGATCAGGTCGGTGGCGATGTTGAGGCCGGTGGTGGCCTGGCCGTCGGCGTATTTGTCGGCGACCAGCTTGAGGCCGGGATATTTGGCGGCGAGCTGTTCCTTAAAACCCTGGGCGCGCTGTTCGAGCGAGCCGGCGCCCGGAAGCGCGGTGATCAGGGCGACGTCACCCTCGACCTTGCCGCCATTGGCTTCGCCGATGGCTGCGGCAAGGCCGTCAGCGGCGACACGGCCGCCCTGGATGTTGTCGGTGGTCAGGAACGAGGTGAAGGCCTTGGAGTCGGCACCGGAGTCGATACCGATGATCTTGACCTTGGTGGCGGCCTCATCGATCGGCTTGCCAAGCGCCTTGGCTTCGGTCGGCGCGATGACGACGGCCGCCGGGTTGCCGGCGACGGCATTTTCAAGGATCGAGATCTGGCCGTTGACGTCTGTCTCGGCCTGGGCGCCGAGCTCCGGCACGTTGACGCCGAGGTCCTTGCCGGCCTTGCGGGCGCCGGCCAGAACGATCTGCCAGTAGAAGGACGTGGTGTCCTTGACGATGATCGGAATGGTTACGTCGGCCGCGGATGCCGGAGCCGAATGCATCACGCCGGCAAGCATCGACGCGGCTGCGAGTGCCACGAAGGCGCGGCGGTTGAGAATGCTGGTCACGAATTTCATTAGGAGTCCTCCCTAAGTCGCCCGGTGAATGTTACGGAAGCTCCATTCGGATGGCGCGGCCCAAAACGGAACTTTATCAATAAAAAACATTTACTGTATTTTGATAGTGTATCATCTCGGTCGGCGCAAGCGCTGTTTGATGGCCGCTTCGAATGGCTGGATGGAAGATTTTTTCTGTCGGAACTCCGCTGCCAATCTGCTTCAATATCCCGCATGGAATATTAGTTCCATCAACCAGTCAATATGGAATGTACATTCGTTTTGGCGGTGTACGAACTGTGACACCTGGCGCTCACGTCAGGTGCGCGCGACTTCCCGGACGGCAAGGCTTAGAGCGTCGCGCCGAGATGCCACGGCACGAACTCGTTGTCGCCGTAGCCGAATTCCTCGCTCTTGGTCTTGCGGCCCGAAGCTGTCTCGACGATCAGCTCGAAGATCTCGCGGCCCATGCCGGCAATGGTCTTTTCGCCCGAGGCGATGACGCCGCAATTCACGTCCATGTCCTCTTCCATGGCGTGGTACATGGTCGAGTTGCTGGCGACCTTGATCGACGGCGTCGGCCGGCAGCCGAAGCAGGAGCCGCGGCCGGTAGTGAAGACGATGACGTTGGCGCCGCCCGCCACCTGGCCGGTGGCCGAGACCGGGTCGTAGCCGGGCGTGTCCATGAACACCAGCCCGTGCCCGGTGACCTTTTCGGCATAGCCGAAGACGCCGTTGAGCGGCGTCTGGCCGCCCTTGGCGACCGCGCCGAGCGACTTTTCCAGGATGGTGGTCAGGCCGCCGCGCTTGTTGCCCGGTGAGGGATTATTGTCGATGGATGCGCCATGCTTGGCGACGTGGTCTTCCCACCATTTCACATAACCGTCGAGCTTGGCGGCGATCTCGGGGGTTGCGGCGCGATAGGCGAGCAGGTGCTCGGCGCCGTAGATCTCCGTCGTTTCGGAGAGGATGCCGATGCCGCCGACGCCGGCCAGGATGTCAACCGCGGCACCCAGCGCCGGATTGGCGGTGATGCCGGACATGCCGTCGGAGCCGCCGCATTGCAGGCCGACGACGATCTCGCTGACCGGGATCGGCTCACGCTGAAGCTTGCCGACCTCTTCGGCAATCTCGGCCAGCACGACCAGCGCCTTCTCAACCGATTTGCGCGAGCCGCCGGCTTCCTGGATGTTGAAATGACGTTTTCCCGCGGCAACGCCCTTCTGGCCATAGAGGGTGAGCTGGTTGACCTCGCAGCCGAGCCCGACCATCAGCACGCCGCCGAAATTCGGATGACGGGCATAGCCGGCCAGCGTGCGATGCAGCACCATCATGCCGTCGCCGGTGGCGCTCATGCCGCAGCCCTGGCCGTGGACGATCGGGACGAAGCCGTCAATGCCGGGATATTGCGGCAGAAGCGTGCGGTTCGCCGCGTCAGCGATGGCGTGGCAGACGGTGGCCGAGCAATTGACGCTGGCCAGAATACCGACGAAGTTGCGCGTGCCGGCGCGGCCGTCGGCGCGTCGGTAGCCCATGAAGGTGCGGGCGCGGTCGGCCTCGGTCGCATGCACCGCCTCGCTCGGCGGCACCACGGGCAAACGCCCGCTTTCGAAGACCAGATTGTGCGAATGGACATGCTCGCCGGGCGCGATGTCCTGCGTGGCGCGGCCGATCGCCTGGGCGTATTTGACCACGGCTTCGCTAGCCGCAATCGGCTTGATCGCCACTTTGTGGCCCGGCTCGATCAGCGCGACGGCGACGGCGCCGCCCGGCAGCACGGTGCCGATCTCGATGCGGCCATTGGCGACCGCGACATTGTCGGCGGGAGACAGAAGAATGCTGTTTGCGGCGTTCACGGGAGCTTCCTGGGTGTGTTCCTGGGTGCGCGAGCGGATTGACACGCGGCTCTTAACATATAATGTCTTTTATCGTGAAAAAACATTTTTGCGTCAATTGTTTTTTCGCCAGAGCGCGACGCGTCTTTTGGATGCGTGCAGTAGGCTCTACAACCAAGACTAGCGTTGCGCACGGTGTTTTGCGAAGCGATTCCGATTTCATGCGCGCGAAACGCTTCAAACCGGCCGCAATCGCCAATGCGCCACGGGGCAGGGGATGTCGAAGAGCAACAACGTTTACAAGGACGCTTATAATCGCGGTCTGAGGCTGCTCGACGAAACCAGGAGCCTGCCTTCGGAGCCGGAGCTGGGTACGCTGCTCGGCGTCAGCCGCACGACGGTCCGCACTATCCTTGCGCGCATGGAAGAAACCGGGCTGATCGACTGGAACAAGCGCAGCAAGACGGTCCTGCGCGAACCGCGACCGGACGATTTCTTCCCCGAGGAAGAAACCGACACGCTGGCCGAGATCATCGAGCGCTCCTTCATGCGGCGGCTGCTTGCCAGCGGTGCCGAAGCCGGCATGCAGATCAACGAGCTCGAACTGGCGCGCGAGATCGGCGTCGGCACCACCAGCGTGCGCGAATTCCTGATCCGCTTCTCGCGCTTTGGGCTGATCGAGAAGCGCCGCAACAGCCACTGGGTGCTGAAAGGCTTTACCCGCGCCTTCGCGCTGGAGCTGACCGAAATCCGCGAGATGTTCGAACTGCGCTCGGCCGCAGCCTTTGCCGCTCTGCCCGAGGACAGCCCGGTGTGGGCCGACCTCGACCGCCTGGAAGGCGAGCATCACCGGCTGGAGCGCGAGATCGCCGTGCGCTTCAACGAATTCTCCGAGCTTGACGAGCGCTTTCACCGGCTGATCCATCGGGCGTCGCACAACCGCTTCATCGTCGATTTCTACGACGTCATCGCCATGATCTTCCACTACCACTACCAGTGGAACAAGGCGCAGGAGCGCGAGCGCAACGAAGTCGCGGTCCAGGAGCATCTCGCCTATATCGCCGCGCTCAAATCGCGCGATCTTGCCAAGGTCGACGCCGCCTGCCGCAAGCACCTGAAATCGGCCCGCCACACGCTGCTGACGTCGATTCCCGAGGGCAGGCAGCCGCAACGCGGGTGATTGTGTTGCGTTGCCGCAGCAACGTTTTGGCGATTTTCCGGCCGCCGGCTCCGTGCTAGAGAGCTGACGTTGCTGCGTGAAGAGGCTGGTTCTTGACCATACGCCGGAGACGATGGAGCATGCCGGTCGCGTTCGCCGCGGCGTGGCTTTTCATGCTCCAGTCGATATTCGGCGCGTTTGCTTCCGGCGTCGCGCCGAACGCCTCGCAATTCGATGCTTTCGGCAACACGATCTGCACCCATGACGGTGCGGCGCAACTCCCCGCCGGCGATCCGCATCAGCAGCACATGCCGGCTTGCTGCATGCTTGGCTGCAATCTCGTTTCGGCGGTCTACGCGCCGCTGGATGCAGCCGGGAGCCTGGCTCGCAGCCTTTCCATCGAAACCATCGCCTTTTTCCTGCCGGCCTTCCGGCATCGCGATTTCGCCCGCGCCCGCACTCCGTCCAATCCGCGTGCACCACCGGCGACGGCCTGATCCGTTCTGGTTCGCGCCGCGCAACGCTTTGCCGGCGCGTTTATCGACATCGTTCGCGACCGGCCGTCGGCGCGGTCCCTTAAAATCCACGGAGCAATCATGTCTCACTCTTTTCGCGCTGCCGCATCCAGCCGCAGGCGCTTCGCACTGGGTAGTTTCGAGCAGCGTCTCGGCATCGCCCTTTGCGTTCTTGCCCTCCTGTTCGCCAGCGCCCAGGCGGTGTTGGCACACGAATTCAAGCTTGGCGATCTCGAGATCGGGCACCCCTGGTCGCGCGCCACGCCAGCCGGCGCCAAGGTGGCCGGCGGCTACTTCACCATCACCAACACCGGCAGTGCGCCGGATCGCCTGCTGTCGATCACCTCCGACATTTCGGCCAAGGCCGAACTGCACGAGATGGGCGTCAGCAATGGCGTGATGACGATGCGGCAGGTCACCGGCGGCCTCGAAATCCCGGCTGGCGGCAAGGTCGCATTGGCGCCCAACGGCTATCATTTGATGTTCATGGATTTGAAGCGGCAGCCCAAGGAGGGCGAAATGTTCTCCGCCACGCTGACCTTCGAGAAAGCCGGGCCCCTGCAGATTGAATTCGCCGTGCAAGGCATCGGCAGCGCGGCGCCCCAGGACGACCACTGACTTGGCCGCTTCGAGAGGTACCATCATGAAGAAATCTCTTTTGCCCGGCTGCGTGCTTCTTGTCCTCGGGACCAGCGCGGCCTTTGCCCACATCACGCTCGAAACGCCGGAGGCGGCGGTGGGCTCGACCTACAAGGCGGTTCTTCGGGTGCCGCATGGCTGCGAGGGCAAGGCGACGACCGCGCTGCGCGTGCAGATCCCGGAAGGGGTGCTCTCGGTCAAACCGATGCCGAAGCCGGGTTGGACTCTGCAGGTCAAGAACGGCAAATACGAGAAGTCCTACCAGCTCTACGGCCAGGCAGTGACCAGCGGCGTCAAGGAGATCGACTGGAGCGCCGGCAGCCTGCCGGACGAGTTCTACGACGAATTCGTCTTTCGCGCGACGCTGGCGTCCGACCTGCCGGCAGGCCAGACGCTGCATTTCCCGGTGGTGCAGGAATGTGACGGGATTGCCGATCGCTGGATCGAAATTCCGGCGGCCGGGCAGGCTGAGGACGCGCTGGAATTTCCGGCGCCCGGCCTCAAGCTGCTGCCGAAGACGTGATCCTTACGCGGCGCGCCCTATCCGAAAGAGCGCGCCGCTGTCTTTGTGGCGGTGACATGAGCGCGGCATCCATCCTGCGAACGGCCTGCACAACCGGCCGGCTTGCCATCGGCCTGCTGGCTGCGATTGTGCTGCTTGCCACCATTGCCGCGCCAAACGCAGCCTTCGCCCACGCGGCGCTGATCAAGGCCGAGCCGGCTGACGGTGCGGTGCTGGCGCAGAGCCCGTCGCAGCTGTCGCTGACTTTCAGCGAGCCGGTTTCGCCGCTGGTGCTGACGCTGGTGCGGCCCGACGGCACGGCGGTCCCGCTGACCTCTTTCCGGCTCAGCGGCCAGACCGTCGAGATCGACAATCCGCAGGCGCTGAAATCGGGCACGCATGTGCTGAGCTGGCGGGTAATCTCCGCCGACGGGCATCCGGTCGGCGGCTCGGTGCTGTTCTCGGTCGGTGCACCGAGTGCTGCGCCGGCCGCCTCGGATGCCGTTGACCGGGGGCTTCGAACGGCGATCTGGATCGGCAAGGTTTTTCTATACATCGGCCTGTTTTTCGGGGTCGGCGGTGCCTTTGCGCAGGCCTGGCTGGCGCAAGGCGGCCGATCCGGCCGGAACATGATCGTCGCGGCCATCCTGTGCGGGCTGGCCGCCGCACTCTTGTCGCTCGGTTTCCAGGGGCTGGATGCACTCGGTGCGCCGCTCGCCCGGCTGGCGCAGCCGGTCATCTGGCAGACCGCGCTCGGCACCAGCTTCGGCTGGACGGTGCTGATCGCGCTGATGGCGTTCGGCCTTGGCCTGTTGTCGCTGGTCGTGCCGCCCGCCGACGCGAAGCCGCTGGCCTTGGCCGGATTGGTTGGCGTTGGCGCAGCACTTGCTGCCAGCGGGCATGCCAGTGCCGCCGAGCCGCAATGGCTGACCCGGCCGATGGTATTTCTGCACGCCACTGGTGTCGCGGTCTGGGCCGGGGCGCTGGCGCCGCTCCGTCTTGCCTTGAAACGGCAGCCGGACAAAGCCGGGCAGTTGCTGCGCCGGTTTTCGCGAGCGATCCTGTTCGTCGTGGCCGTGCTTGCGGCAGCCGGCATCGTGCTCGCCGTCATCCAGGTGCAAACGCCGTCGGCGCTGGTCCACACTGCCTATGGCCGGCTGCTGCTGATCAAGCTGGCGCTGCTTGTCTTTCTGTTCACGCTCGCTGCCGTCAACCGCTTCAAGCTTACGGTCCCCGCCGAGGCGGGAAAGACGGAAGTCCAGAGGCGACTGGCCCGCTCGATCGGCATCGAGCTGCTGATCGTGCTGGCGATCTTCGGCGTTGCCGCCGGTTGGCGCTTCACGCCGCCGCCGCGCGCGCTGGCGATCGCCGCCGCACAGCCGGCATCGGTGCATATCCACACGCTGCAGGCGATGGCCGATCTCAGCATTGTGCCCGGCCATACCGGGCCTGTTGCCGCTTCGATCTTCATCATGACCGGCGATTTCGGCCCGCTCGACGCCAAGCAGGTGACGCTGGTGCTGTCAAAGCCCGATTCCGGCATCGAACCCATCAAGCGCCCGGCGACGAGGCTTGGCGACGGCACCTGGCGCGTCGACGATCTCGTCATTCCGGTCGCCGGCCGGTGGACGGCGCGGCTCGATATCCTGGTCTCCGATTTCGAGATGGTGAAGATAGAGGCGCCGATCGACATCAGGCCGTGACGAGAGCGCTGGTCCACGCAACACAATTCGACGAGGCGGTTGACGCGGCCGAGAACCCCCGTCAATCATCGCCATCAAGAATGGGCGTCCAACCCAATCGCGGGCTCAACCAACAAGATCCGAAAGCAGGGAAGAAACGATGGAAAAAGCCGAAATAGGCCTGATCGGCCTTGGCACGATGGGCTCCAACCTGGCGCTCAACATCGCCGAGAAGGGGCACCGCATCGCCGTCTTCAACCGCACCGCGGCGCGCACCGATGCCTTTGTCGAAAATGCCGGCGCGCTCAGGGATAGGGTGGTGCCCTGCTACAGCCTCGAAGAACTGGCCGCCGCGATCCGGCCGCCGCGGCCGATCATCATCATGGTGCTGGCCGGCAAGCCGGTCGACGAGCAGATCGCGGCATTGCGCGGCGTGCTGTCGGCCAACGACATCGTCATCGACGCCGGCAATGCCAATTTCCGCGATACGATGCGGCGCTTCTCAGAGCT
This sequence comes from Mesorhizobium sp. M1142, assembly GCF_040318565.1. Lineage (NCBI taxonomy): Bacteria > Pseudomonadati > Pseudomonadota > Alphaproteobacteria > Hyphomicrobiales > Phyllobacteriaceae > Mesorhizobium > Mesorhizobium sp. M1142. The sequence continues at coordinate 92,592 of NZ_JAMYMK010000015.1, read as the reverse complement.
TACCGATTCGGGCCTGACCTTCATCGGCATGGGCGTGTCCGGCGGCGAGGAGGGCGCACGCCACGGTCCCTCGATCATGGTCGGCGGCACCGAAGAGTCCTGGAAGCGCGTCGAAAAGGTGCTGACCGCGATCTCGGCCAAGTTCAAGGGCGAGCCTTGCGCGGCGTGGCTTGGCACCGACGGCGCCGGCCATTTCGTCAAGACCATCCACAACGGCATCGAATATGCCGACATGCAGATGATCGCCGAGATCTACGGCATATTGCGCGACGGCCTGGGCATGGGGCCGAAAGAGATCGCCGAGGTGTTTTTGCAGTGGAACACGGGCCGGCTCAATTCGTACCTGATCGAGATCACCGCCAAGGTGCTCGCCGCCGACGATCCCAAGACCGGCAAACCGGTGGTCGACATCATCCTCGACCGCGCCGGCCAGAAAGGCACCGGCAAATGGTCGGTGATCGAGGCGCAGCAGCTAGGCATCCCGGCCACCGCGATCGAAGCGGCGGTGGCGGCACGCGTGCTGTCGTCGATCAAGGACGAGCGGCTGGCCGCCGAAAAGGTCTATGGCGCCGGCGTGAGCAAGATTTCCGGAGACAGGGACGCCCTGCTCGCCGATCTCGAACTGGCGCTGTTTGCCGGCAAGATCGCCGCCTACGCGCAAGGCTTCGCGGTGATGAGCGGCGCGTCGAAGGAATTCAACTGGAACCTGCCGATGCCGGTCATCGCCAAGATCTGGCGGGCCGGCTGCATCATCCGCTCGCAATTGCTGGATACGATGGCGGAGGCCTTCGGCGCCGGCGGCGCGGCCACCAACCTGTTGATGGCGCCGGCTTTCGTCTCGTTGATGCAGGAGGCACATCCGTCGCTTCGCCGTGTCGTGGCAAGGGCGGCCGAAGCCGGCTCGCCGGTGCCGGCCCTGTCATCCGCACTTGCTTATTTCGACAGTTACCGGCAGGGCCGCGGCACTTCGAACCTGATCCAGGCGCAGCGCGATTTCTTCGGCGCGCACGGCTTCGAGCGCATCGATGGGCAGGGCGCTTTCCATGGCCCGTGGGGAAGTGGGGCGGCTGGTTAGCGCCCGGTCTCGGCCGTAGAGATCGGCTTCGCAGTTTCTTGAAAGCGGACCTTGCTGGCGATCACGCTGGAGATCGTGGTTGCGCCATCAACGGACATTGATCGAGGGAACCCACGGGCATTTGCCCTCACAGCCAAAAGACGAGCCTATGTCCTGACGAGAGCAAGCCGGCGATCCAAAGCGATGCGCTCTTTAGTCGGGAAGGCCAGCCTTGCGGTAGCCTTCGACGAAGCGCTGGAGCACTTCCTCGTCGTCGAATGGCTGCGATGTCGCCCAGTGCCTGATGCTGAAATGGGGATTGCTCATCATGAAGAACTCCGCCTCCTGACGGGCTTCATCCAGGCGTCCGAGCTGCGCGAGGGCTGCCGCAAGCATGCGCCGCGACGTGGTGCGGTAGGTTTCCGGCTTGCGTAAAGCCTCGACCGCGGATTGATAGTCGCCGAGCGCATAATAGGCTTGGCCCGCCATCCAATGGTACCACCCCGGAGGGCGCGGATTGAGCCGCAACGCCCGCTTCACGAATTCGACGCCCTTGACCGCATCGCCCCTCAAGGTGATGAGATCCGAGCGCATCGCCCAGGCATCGGCATGATTGGGATCGAGCTTGAAAGTCGCCTCGAACTCTGCATCCGATTCCGCGAAACGCCGTTCGTGACCAAGTATGATGCCCAGCACCCACCGGTTCCCGGCATCGTTAGGGTCGAGCGCCACTGCCTGCTGCGCTTCCGCGAGCGAGCGAGGTTGGTTGGTTTCCTTCGGCTCGTTCCAGAACAGCCAGCCGAGCCAAAGATTGAGGGCCAGCAAGCTATGCGCTTCGGCATAGTCGGGATCGAGTCTGATCGCCTTCTCCAGCAGCATGCGCGCTTCCTGCGCGCCTAACCCGGTCTGAAAACTGACGCCGCGGGCTTGTACACAGAGGTCATAGGCTTCGAGACTCGTCGGCCGTTTGCGCGCCGGCTGTCCGGCCAATCGGCCGACCAGGGCTTCGACGATCTTGGCCGTGACCTCGTCCTGCACTGCAAAGATATCCTCGAGGCTGCTGTCGTAGCGCTCGGCCCAGATATGATCGCCGCCGATCGCGTCGATCAGCTGCGCATTGATGCGCACGCGCCCCGCGGCGCGCCGGGCGCTGCCTTCAACCACATAGCGCACCCCAAGATCACGCGCGGCCAAACGCACATCGACCGACCGCCCTTTGTAAGCAAAGGTCGAGTTGCGTGCGATGACGAAGAGGCCGGCGCAGCGAGATAGGTCGGTGATCAGGTCTTCGGTCAAGCCGTCGACAAAGGTTTCCTGCTCCGGATCGTTGCTCATGTTGGTGAAAGGCAAGACCGCGATCGAGGGCTTGTCGGGCAATTCCAGCGATGCCAGTCGCCCGACCTGAGCGGCTCTCGGAAGCTGCAGGTTGACGCGATAGCAGTATATCGGCTCGGCTATGTTCTTCACCCGCTGCTCGCCCATAGGCTCGAACGCAAACGCCAGCTTCTGCCTGACCTCCTTGGACACCTTCTCCGAAACGCAGATGCCACCGGGCTCGGCGAGTTGTTGGAGGCGCGACGCTACATTCACGCCCTCGCCATAGCGATCGTCCCCTTCGACGATCACTTCCCCAAGGTTGATTCCGATCCGGACTTCGAAGCGCTGGTCTTCGGCGACGCTCGCGTTACGTTCCGTCATGCCGCGCTGAAGCGTGACCGCGCATTCGACCGCATCCACCACGCTACCGAACTCCGCCAGCAGGCCGTCTCCCATAAGCTTGAAGATTCGCCCGTGTCGCGTCGCGATTTCCGGCTCGAACAACTCTTTGCGGCCCCGTTTCAGCCGGTCGAAGGTGCCCGCTTCATCCACCTCCATGAGCGCCGAGTAACCGACAACATCAATGGCAAGGATGGCAGCGAGCTTCCGCTCCATGTTGAGCCTCAGTTCAGATTCGCGACACGCCAGGCGCAGGTCAGAGGCAGGTAGGACCGGCGCCTCCGGCGTGCCCTCACCGGCCTCTATACCACAGATCACGCTTCTTGAGAGTATGACTCGCGCGACGCCTTGGCTCTCCTGCGCAGCGCCACTGACGAGCGAGTCCCATCTATCCCTACCGCTTGTTCGCGGCAGTTGCCTCTCAACCGGACCCGTGACCGCTTCGGGCCAGGTCACGACGATGCCCACGCCGACCTAAATGTCCGCAATTAAAGATCTGCGGCCCGGAGCTGCCAATCCGCTTTCGGCCCGAAGATTGACTGTCAGCAACGGGCCGCCAATTCGACCGTTCGCCTACGAACCCTTGCCACGTGAAGCCGACATCCCTGTTGAGGACGTTAGGCGTTCCGGAACTACGGCAAGAGATCCGTCACAGCGCGCCCACTTCCGTCCATTGCCATAGGGAAGCTGGCATGTTCGTGGATGATTTTCCAAGAACCGCCGATGCGCCTTAGCACGATGGTTCGCCGGCTCCAGGAGTCGACCTCTGTGCCATCCGTCTTAATGCCAGTCATGCGCGACAGCCCGAAGGCCACTGCAAGATCGCCGTCGATCATGAGCTGCGGGTCAGCCATGTGAACGGTGACGCCGTTGCGCCAAGTTGCAAACCAAGCATTTATCCCTTCGATGTCGCGTGCCTGTTCGCCTCTATAGGCGAGCGGCGGCGGCAGATCGAAAACCACGACATCCGGGTCCATGGCATCGACGTTGGCGCGGGCGTCCCCCTTGGCAGTTGCGTCTTCCTGGCCCCGGATGACAGACAAGACTTCCTTTTCAGACATATCGTTGCTCCTTCATTTTCTGGAACGACGAGGCCGGGGCGATCAATCCGACATCGACACTATTCGTAACAAATATGGCCGGTCCAAGCTGCTGTTGCATCGTGGTATTAAGAGTGATGAGCCCCTTAGTCCCGAAACGTGACTGCCGCGTGCTCCTACGGCCGCTCTTTGGTGATCTCGTCCCCATATCGGACGGACAGCATTCGGTCCCAAGGTTGCCGTCGGCAGCGCACATTTTCCAGCCAAGTGGAATCACTTGGCGTCGCAGAAATGCGGCTAAGGCAAATAGATGGAGCCCATTTCAATTTGAACATATCCCGCCCTAGTCGGGGCGGCGATAGGCCTGGACTTCGCCTGGCTCGCTCAGGCTCTGCAGGGTGCCAGGTGCGGCGCCTCCGATCCAGCCCAGCACCGAGCGGGCGAGTTCGGCGCCGGCCAGCCGGAAGTTCTCGTTGACGACCAGCAATTCGCTGCGAAACAGGTGCAGAAGCTCCGACGATTGTTTGGACACCACATCGACATCGCGGCCAAGCTTGAGGCCGGCGTCTTCGATGCCGGCGACGATGGCGAGCGTCGCGGCGGCGGCGCTGCTGATGAAACCGTCCGGCCTGACATCGCGGCGCATCAACTGCGCCGTCCGCATTCTGATCTGCTCGATCGAATGATCGATCGAAACGGTGTTGAACGGGATCTCGCTGGCGCCGACCTCGCTCAGCGCATCGGCAAAGCCGGCGAGCGTGTGGCCGTGATAGGTCAGCTCGACCGGCGGCGCCAACAGAGCCATCCGGCGGCGGCCGAGGCCGGCCAGATGGCGCACCGCCTCGGCTGCGAAAGCGTAATTGTCGAAATCGTGATAGGGATGGATCAGCCCCATGTCTGTGCGGCCATGCGTGGCAAAGGGGATGCCGCGCTCCAGCATATAGCGGGCTCTCGGATCGTTCGGCTGCGTGCGCGAAATGATGACGCCGTCGGCTGAACCGGTTTCCACGAGGTAACGGATCGGGTCGAGCGGATCCTGGGAGCGCGAATAGGGTGTCACGATCAAGTGATAGGGCGTGTCGGCGATGACTTCCGAAACGCCGTAGATGATGTCGGAGACAAAACTCATGATCTCGTGCTCGGTGTTGAGCACCAGGCTGATGACATTGGTCTTGCCGGTGCGCAGGCGGACGCCGGCACGGTTGGGGCGATAGCCGATCTGCTTGGCGACAAGCTGGACGCGCCGCCGGGTCTCGGCGCCGATCTCGGGGGCGTCCTTCAACGCACGCGACACGGTGGTGACGCCCAGCCCGGTCATGAAGGCGAGCGTCTTCAGCGTCGGCCGGCCCTGGCCCGACGCGTCGTCGGCCTTCTCTTTTTGATGCCTGTTCATTCGTCCCGCCCCGTCAGGCGCATAGCAGTTGCCGGACAGCCCGGCAATCGGCCGGCCGCGGGCACGCCGCGGCCTTCACCGAATGAGACCGCTATATACTGAAACGTTACAGATTGTCACGACCATTGCCACACCACTGGTGACAGATGCAGAACGAGCGGCGCTGCAATCGGCGCAAAACAGCGATTGGAACGGGATTTTCCGATTTTTCGGCGCCGCAGCATTCTATTTTGCAGTGCAACCTCTCTGGTTGCGATGCGGTAGGCCAGCGAGCCGCGCGATTTTATTCGCGCTTCGAAAAAACTTGATGCCACCTTCGCCTGAGGGGTTGCGCGCCTCAAGCAATTGCCGTATCGAAAATCTGTAACGTTTCAGATTCTGGGAGGAACGAAATGCGATACCAACTCATGACTGCTGCGCTGGCTGCGACGGTCGCGCTGCAATTCGCCGGCCCGGCGGCCGCGACGGATCTGGAAGTCACCCATTGGTGGACCTCCGGCGGCGAGGCGGCAGCGGTCGCAGAACTCGCCAAGGCTTTCGACGCAACCGGCAATCACTGGGTGGACGGCGCCATCGCCGGTTCCGGCGGCACGGCGCGGCCGATCATGATCAGCCGCATCACCGGCGGCGACCCGATGGGCGCGACCCAGTTCAATCACGGCCGGCAGGCGGAAGAATTGGTGCAGGCCGGGCTGATGCGCGACCTCACCGATCTCGCCACCAAGGAAAAGTGGACGGAAATCGTGCAGCCGAAGAGCCTGCTCGACGGCTGTACCCTCGACGGCAAGATCTATTGCGTGCCGGTCAATATCCACTCCTGGCAATGGCTGTGGCTGTCGAACGCCGCCTTCAAAAAGGCCGGCGTGCCCGTGCCGAAGAACTGGAATGAATACGTCGCTGCGGCGCCCGCGCTGGAAAAGGCAGGCATCCAGCCGCTCGCGGTCGGCGGCCAGCCCTGGCAGGCCTCCGGCGCTTTCGACGTGCTGCTTGCGGCGGTCGGCGGCACCGACGCCTTCCTCAAGGTCTACAAGGACAAGGACGCCGAATTCGCCGCCGGGCCCGAAGTCGCCAAGGTCTTCAAGGCCGCGGACGACGCCCGCAAGATGGCGAAGAACACCAATGTGCAGGACTGGAACCAGGCCACCAATCTGGTCATCACCGGCAAGGCGGGCGGCCAGATCATGGGTGACTGGGCGCAGGGCGAGTTCCAGGTTGCCGGCCAGACCGCCGGCAAGGACTATACTTGCCTTCCGGGCCTCGGTCTCAACGAGGTCATCGCCACCGGCGGCGACGCTTTCTACTTTCCGCTGCTGAAGGATCCCGAAAAATCGAAGGCACAGGAAGTGCTGGCCCACACGCTGCTCGATCCCAAGACGCAGGTCGCCTTCAATCTCAAGAAAGGTTCGCTGCCGGTGCGCGGCGACGTCGACCTCAAGGCGGCGAACGACTGCATGAAGAAGGGGCTCGAAATTCTCGCCAAGGGCAATGTCATGCCCTGGACCGACCAGCTGCTTTCGCAGGATACGCAGAAGCAGAAGGAGGATCTGTTCTCCGAGTTCTTCGCCAAGCAGGACATGACCGTGGAAGATGCGCAGAAGCGCTTCGCCGCCATCGTCGGTTCGGCCGATTGAGCGATCGACCAACCGCCTCACTCCCGCCCCTGCGAACGCAGGGTCGGGAGCTTGGGTCAAGGCCTCTTGACCCTCCGGCCCTTCCCCGATCCAGCGCGGCTGTGCAGATGAGCAAGAGCGAACGCCCGAGCCAACTCTTTCGCAACCTCAATGCGAAAGTCGCTTCGATCCCGATGATTTTCACCGCGCTGGTGATTTTTGTCGGCGGCACCCTCTGGACGGTGTTGTATTCCTTCACAAATTCCAAGCTGCTGCCGCGGCTGCACTTCGTCGGTCTCGACCAGTACTATCGGCTGTGGGCGACGCCGCGCTGGCTGATCTCGATCGAGAACCTGCTGATCTACGGCGTGCTGTCGCTGGTGTTCTCGCTTGTCATCGGCTTCCTGCTTGCTGCCTTGCTCGACCAGAAGATCCGGTTCGAGGACACGTTCCGGACCATTTTCCTCTATCCCTTCGCCCTGTCCTTCATCGTCACCGGTCTGGTCTGGCAGTGGCTGCTCAACCCCGAATTCGGTGTCCAGGCAGTGGTGCGCAGCCTCGGCTGGACGAGCTTCAGCTTCAATCCGCTCTATGATTCCAGCATCGTCATCTACGGCATATTGATCGCCGCTCTCTGGCAAGGCACCGGGCTCATCATGTGCCTGATGCTGGCCGGCCTGCGCGGCATCGACGAGGATATCTGGAAGGCCGCGCGGGTCGACGGGATACCGACCTGGAAGACCTATCTGTTCATCATCATACCGATGATGCGGCCGGTCTTCATCACCACGCTGGTCATCGTCGCCTCCAACATCGTTCGCGTCTACGACCTTGTCGTCGCCCAGACCAGCGGCGGGCCCGGCATCGCCTCCGAAGTCCCGGCCAAATATGTCTATGATTACATGTTCTTCGCCCAGAACCTCGGCCAAGGGTTCGCCGCCTCGACGATGATGCTGCTGTCGGTGATCATCGTCATCGTGCCGTGGGCCTATCTCGAGTTCGGAGGCAAGAAGCGTGTCTGACCATACCGTTTCATTGCCCGCCATTGCCGGCGCCGGCGGGCTCGAAGCCTACGGGCCGAGCGGGCCGAAGCCGCGCCACACATTCTCGCGCCGTAACATCTTCCTCTACGGCACGCTGATCGTGGTGGCGCTCTACTATCTTTTGCCGCTCTACGTGATGGTGGTGACATCGCTCAAAGGCATGCCCGAGATACGCCTCGGCAACATCTTCTCGCCGCCAATGGAGATCACCTTCGAGCCCTGGGTCAAGGCCTGGTCGAGCGCCTGCACCGGGCTCAACTGCGACGGGCTGTCGCGTGGCTTCTGGAATTCGGTGCGCATCACCATCCCGTCGGTGATCCTGTCGATCGCGCTCGCCTCGGTGAACGGTTATGCGCTTGCCAACTGGCGCTTCAAAGGCGCCGACACTTTCTTCATCATCCTGATCGTCGGCGCCTTCATCCCTTATCAGGTGATGATCTATCCGATCGTCATCATCCTGCGCGAAGTCGGCCTCTACGGCAGCCTCAGCGGCCTGGTGATCGTCCATTCCATCTTCGGCATGCCGATCCTCACGCTGTTGTTCCGCAACTACTTTACCTCCATGCCGGAGGAGCTGTTCCGGGCAGCGCGTGTCGACGGCGCCGGCTTCTGGGGCATTTATTTCCGCATCATGCTGCCGATGTCGCTGCCGATCTTCGTCGTCGCCATCATCCTGCAGGTGACCGGCATCTGGAACGACTTCCTGTTCGGCGTCGTCTACACCCGCCCCGACACCTATCCGATGACGGTGCAGCTCAACAACATCGTCAACTCGGTGCAAGGCGTGAAGGAATACAACGTCAACATGGCAGCCACCATCCTGACCGGCCTGGTGCCGCTGATCGTCTATTTCCTGTCCGGAAAATTGTTTGTGCGCGGCATCGCCGCCGGCGCGGTGAAAGGATGATGGCGATGAACGCAAACGGCAGCGTTGCGGCAAACGGCAGCAACGGGGCAAACGGCACCAGCGTCTCGATCCAGAACCTGTCGCTGAATTTCGGCGCGATATCAGTGCTGCAGACGCTCAACCTCGATGTCGCCGAAGGCGAGTTCATCGTGCTGCTCGGCCCGTCCGGCTGCGGCAAGTCGACCTTGCTCAACTGCATTGCCGGGCTGCTCGACGTTTCCGAAGGCCGCATCTTCATCAAGGGCAAGAACGTCACCTGGGAAGAGCCCAAGGATCGCGGCATCGGCATGGTGTTCCAGTCCTACGCGCTTTATCCGCAGATGACGGTGGAGAAGAACCTGTCGTTTGGGCTGCGCGTTGCCGGTCTCGCCAAGGACGAGATCGCCAAGCGCATCGCCCGGGCCGCCGAGATCCTGCAGATCGAACCGCTTTTGCATCGCAAGCCGGCGGCCCTGTCCGGCGGCCAGCGCCAGCGTGTGGCGATCGGGCGCGCACTTGTGCGTGACGTCGATGTCTTTCTGTTCGACGAACCGCTCTCCAACCTCGACGCCAAGCTGCGCGCAGAATTGCGCGTCGAAATCAAGCTGCTGCATCGCAAGCTTGAGAACACCATGATCTACGTCACCCACGACCAGATCGAGGCGATGACGCTGGCCGACCGTATCGCGGTGATGAAGGGCGGGGTCATCCAGCAGCTCGATGCGCCGCAGACCATCTATAACCGGCCGGTCAACCGGTTTGTCGCCGGCTTCCTCGGCTCGCCGGCAATGAACTTCCTCGACGGCAGACTTGACCAAGCGGCAGGCGACTGGCACTTCGTCGCCGAGGATGTGCGGATACCGCTGGCCACCTATGCTTTCGAGAAGGACCCGGTGCCAGGGCCGGCCGTGTTCGGCATCCGCCCCGAGCACGTGGCGTTCAACAGCGGCACGGGATGGCCGTTCGCAGCCACGGCAAATGTCGAGGTCGTCGAGCCCATGGGTTCCGACACGCTGGTCTGGCTGAAGCTCGCCGGCCAGAATTTCACGGTACGGGTGACAGCCGAGCGTACGCCAAACAACGCGGAGGCGGTCGGCATCGGTTTCGACCCGATGCGGGCCTCGCTGTTCGACGCCGCCACAGGTAACCGCCTCTAGAGCCTGATTTTAGCCTCCCAAGACTTTTCCATTTCCCCCCAAGACTAACCATCCCCAAGAAACGGACAGAGACGATGAACTGGTCATTCCAACTTTACAGCGCGCGTAATTTCCAGCCCTGGGAGGGCGTGCTCAAAATGCTGGGCGAGCTTGGTTACAGCCAAGTCGAAGGGTTCGGTGGCGTCTATGACGATCCCAAGGCGTTCCGTGCCGAGCTCGACAAGAACGGCCTTGCCATGCCGACCGGGCATTTCTCGATCGACGCGCTCGAGAAGGATTTCGACGGCGTGCGCAGGACGGCCGATGCGCTCGGCATCACGCTGCTCATCTGCCCCTTCCTGAACGCCGAGTTCAGGCCGGCCGACGCGGCCGGCTGGCGCGGCTTCGGCGAACGCCTGGCCAAGGTCGGCGAGACGGCCAGGAAAGCCGGCTATGGTTTTGCCTGGCACAATCATGATTTCGAATTCAAGGCGCTCGCCGACGGCTCGGTGCCGCAGGACCATATCCTGTCCTCCGCGCCCGACATCGGCTGGGAGATGGATGTCGCCTGGGTGGTGCGGGGCGGCGTCGATCCGCTGCCCTGGATCGAGAAGCACGGCAAGCGCATCGTAGCCGTCCACGTCAAGGACTTGGCCAAGCCGGGCGAGGGCCTCGACGAGGACGGCTGGTCCGACGTCGGCCACGGCACCATCGACTGGCCCGGCCTGATCAAGGCGCTGCGCGCCAAAAGCGCTGCGAAATACTACGTCATGGAACAAGACAATCCCAACGACATCGAGCGCTTCGCCCGCCGCTCCATCGCAGCCGCCAAGACCTATTAGGAGCACATCAGCATGGCAACAAAACTTGGCATCGGCGTGATTGGCTGCGGCAACATCTCGAAGGCGTATTTCTCGCTGGCGCCGCTGTTTCGCGGCATCGAGATGCGCGCCTGCGCCGACATCAACATGGAAGCGGCGAAAGCGCGGGCAAAGGAGTTCAAGCTGCGCGCCGAGACCGTTGAGGGGCTGCTCAAGGCCGACGATATCGACATCATCGTCAACCTGACCATTCCGGCGGTGCATTACGAGGTGTCGAAGCAGATCCTCGACGCCGGCAAGCACGTCTATTCGGAGAAGCCCTTCGTGCTGTCGGTCAAGGAAGGGCTCGACCTGAAGAAACGGGCGGAAAACAAGGGGCTGCGCATCGGCTCTGCCCCCGACACCTTCCTTGGCGGCGCGCACCAGCTTGTCCGCGACCTGATCGACACCGGCAGGCTCGGCAAGGTCACCAGCGGCACCTGTCATGTGATGAGCCATGGCATGGAGCATTGGCACCCCAATCCGGACTTCTTCTTCCAGCCGGGCGCCGGGCCGGTGCTCGATATCGGACCCTATTACATCACCAACCTGATCCAGCTGATCGGGCCGGTGAAGCGGGTCGCTGCCTTCGCTTCGATCCCGATGACGGAACGCATCATCAGCTCGAAGCCGCGCGCCGGCGAAAAGATACCGGTCTCCACGCCAACGACGATCCATGGCGTGCTGGAATTCGAGAACGGCGCCGTTGTGACGCTCAACACCAGCTGGGATGTCTGGAGCCACGGCCACGCTCCGATGGAGCTCTATGGCGAGGCGGGCACGGTGTTCGTGCCGGATCCGAACTTCTTCGGCGGCGAGGTGCGCTACACCGAAGCCGCCAAGCCGGTGAAGAAGCTGCCGAAATGGCCGCATCCGTTCGGCGTGCCCAACGAGATGCATTCGCAAGGCATGATGGCCAACTACCGCACCGCCGGTTTGGCCGACATGGCGATCGCGATCAGAGAAGGCCGGCCGCACCGCTGCTCGATGGAACTGGCGCTGCATGCCGTCGACGTCATGACCGGCCTGTTGCGTTCGGGCGAAACCGGAAAGTTCGTCGCCATGCAGACCAGCTGCGAGCGGCCCGCGGCACTCGGCGTCAAGGCGGCGAAGGAGCTGCTGGCGAAGAAGAAAACCAAGTAGGCGGCGCACCTCCCAAGCACCGCAAAAAGCCTCTCCCCGTTTGCGCGGGGAGAGGCTAAGGGTGGGCCGGCCTCGACTTGCCCGTCATCGCGGCGGCAGCTGTCGGCTCGTTTCGATATGAGGATTTCCCATGCCCTATGTTCCCGCCGAAAACCGCTACGAAAAGATGGTCTACAATCGCTGCGGGCGGTCCGGCCTGAAGCTGCCGGCGATCTCGCTTGGGCTGTGGCACAATTTCGGCGACGACACGCCGCATAGAACCAAGCAGGCGATCACGCGCAGGGCCTTCGATCTGGGCATCACGCATTTCGATCTCGCCAACAATTACGGCCCGCCGCCCGGCTCGGCGGAGCGGGCGTTCGGCGAGATCCTGCGGACGGACTTTGCCGGTTATCGCGACGAGCTGATCATCTCGACCAAGGCCGGCTACGAAATGTGGGCAGGACCTTATGGCGAATGGGGCGGCCGCAAGTATGTGCTGGCCAGCCTCGATCAGAGCCTGAAGCGGATGGGACTCGACTATGTCGACATCTTCTATTCGCACCGCTTCGACCCCGACACGCCGCTGGAAGAGACGATGGGCGCACTCGATCACGCGGTGCGCTCGGGCAAAGCGCTCTATGCCGGCATTTCCTCCTATAATTCGCAGCGCACCCGCGAGGCCGCCGACATTTTGAAGCAGCTCGGCACGCCTTGCGTGATCCATCAGCCGAGCTATTCGATGCTCAACCGCTGGGTCGAGGATGATGGCCTGCTCGATACGCTGGAGGGGCTTGGCGTCGGCTCGATCGTGTTCTCGCCGCTGGCGCAAGGCATGCTGACCGACAAATATCTCGGCGGCATCCCCGATGGCAGCCGCGCCAGCCAGGGCAAGTCGCTGCGCCCGGCATTCATCAACGACAAATCGATCGCCAATATCGAGGCGCTGAACGTCATCGCCCGCCGCCGCGGCCAGACGCTGGCGCAGATGGCGCTGGCCTGGGTGCTGCGCAGGGGCAGGGTCACATCGGCGCTGATCGGCGCCAGCCGGCCGGAACAGGTCGAGGATTGCGTCGGGGCGCTGAAGGCGCTCGACTTCAGCGATGCCGAGCTCGCCGAGATCGACACCTTTGCCCGCGAGTCCGACATCAACCTCTGGGCGGCATCGGCCGAGCGCAAGGGGCCGCCGAGGAAGTAGGCGACGACGGTATCCGGTGGCCGAAGGGCGACGGCTTCCGGGACGCTGAGCATGGAATGGCCGGGCAGCTGGATGGGTATTGCAAGAAGGTCGTTTCGCCCGATTCGGGGTTAGGCGATGAATCAGGAAACCCGGCTTTTTGGCGCTATTGCGGTCCGCCCCGCCATCCTATCCCTCATACCCCAGTTCGAAACGGCCACAGGATTCACGGTTGCGGTCAGGTGGGAGCTCAATCCGACAGTAAAGAAGCAGATTGAAGCTGGGGAAGCTTTTGACCTCGTCATCACCAATCCGGACCTGGTTCAGGATCTGACTGCCTCGGGAAAGGTCAAGGCGGGGAGCCAGGTGGCGTTTGGCCGGATAGCAATGGGGGTGGCAGCCAAGGCAGGCAGTCGACCGCTCGATATCGGGTCCGTGGAAGCATTCGAACAGGCGTTGAAGAGCGCCAGATCGATCGCCTACGCCAGTGAAGGAACCAGCGGTGGCTACTTCTCCGGTTTGCTGGAACGTTTGGGGATAGCGGATGAGGTGAAGCCCAAGCTGGTAGCCATACCAGGAGGACAGACAGCGCAAGCCGTGGGCCGTGGGGAAGCCGAGTTGGGGGTCGTTCCCGTGACTTCGATTTTCGCGGCCGCTCCCGAGGTCGTGCTTGTCGGTCGGTTTCCGGCAGAACTCCAAAGTTACGTCGACTTCGCCATTGGCATCAGTGCCGGTTCAACGAACGCAGAAGCTGCCGAGCGGCTGTCGGAATTTCTGATGTCGGCAGCCGTTGACGACATGCTGGCGGCAAAGGGTGTCGAGCGCCGCTAAGAGCGTGCGATGAATCACGCCAGAGGCACGTTGGGGATTTCTCCTCAAACAGGCTCTAATTTTCGGCTGCCTTGATGTTCCGCGCGGCTTGCTCGAGCGTCGCCCTGTCGTTGCCAAGCCTGTCGATCAGCTCTTGCGCCTGATCACCGGTTATCCCGGTGCGCATCGCCAGTGCCTCGACCGTCAGAACGTCGGAACTGGCGATCGTTCCAGTGGGACCGTGCTCGGCCGCGTCATCATCAGCCTGGCCGGTCGTCGTCTCATCGTAGCCAAGCTCTTGCTTCGCCTGCTGCCAATGACGCTCATGCGCGCCATCCGGGCGGCCCTCGCGCATCCAGATTTCATAGGCTCGCTGCCGAATCTTTTCATGCCGATCGTTGTCCATGACGGTTCCTCCCTTGTGGCGTTTTCACCAACGCGGGGAGCGCCGGAACGATCCTATGTTCAGGCCGATTTCGCACACTGCCGGACAAAACCCGGTCTCTCATCGAACAAACACCGGACAGATGCGTTTTGCGGAGGAACCTAGATAGCGGGCCGGCCGTTGAGCCGAACCTGAGCAAAGGAGATTACCATGGCCGACGAACCGAACGAATCCGCAACACCGAAGATGACTCAACGTGAAGCTCAGGAAGCCCTGGAAAAGCAGGTCGCGCAGCTGAAGCGCGAGATAAGCAAGATCAATCGGACCTTGGCCGAACGCGCGGAAGAGGCGATCGAAGACGCCGGCGACTGGTATGACAGCGCTGCCGAGCGCGCCTCGCGGACGGCACAAGCCCTGCGCAACAGGGCGCAGACGGTTTCCGGGGTCGTCCAGGAGAATCCCGGCACGGTATCGTCCGCATTCATACTCGGAGCGGCCGTAGGGGCGCTACTGGGCCTCGCCTTGGCCGCCACAGACCAGCGCCGCGATCGCTGGTTCTAGTCCCAACCTAAGGTTCCGGGCAGAAACGGCGGGATTGCTCCCGCCGTCATTCAGCAAATGACACCGGTCAGGGCGTGGCGGGCTTCTGCGCCGTGCCGAGGGCTTTGGGCGCTGCAGGCGCTGCCGTCTTCATCTTCTCCTCGATCCAGCCGGTGTAATTCGCCAGCCGCGTGTAGATGCCGTAGGCGTTCTTGTGGCCGCAGGCGGTGCTGCCGTCGGCCGGACCTTCGCCCCAGCTGACGACGCCAACCTGCACCGGACCATCGGCGCCGGTCATGAACAGCGGTCCGCCGCTGTCGCCATTGCAGGCGTCGCGCTCGCCGCTGACGGTGCCGGCGCAGATCATGTTGCCGGTCAGCGGATCGGCCATATCAGCAGCAATTGCATTGGCGGCCGCCTCGATGCCCCTTTCCGAGTAACGCATGCGGCGGGCGAGCTCGCCGAGGGCAGCCTTCAAATCACGCGCATAAATCGCCCTGATGCCGTTGTTGCAGGTTGCGTTCGGCTGGAGGTCCAAGTCGGCAACCATCAGCGCGGTGGGAAATGTTCCGTCCTGCATCTTGCCCCGCCGGTGACCGTGGTCTTGCCGGCGTCGGGGGTCGGCTCACGGGCAATCTTGATGGTCGGGGCATCGGCCGGCTCGGCCAGCCGGATCAGGCCGAGATCGTTGTCCAGCGTCTGCTCGCTGTAGCCCTCGTTGACGATGATCTCTACCGCCTTGTAGCGCTTGCCCTCGCTGAGATCGGTGGCGCCGGTGAGCACGGTGACCACATCAGGCGAAATCGGCTCGCCGTCGTCGTTGAGGCAGTGCGCCGCCGTCAGCACCCATTGCGGCGCGATCAGGCTGCCGCCGCAGAACTGCGCATTCGCCTGCGAGGCCGGACTTTCGTCCAGTTTGCCGGTGGTCAGCAACGCCACCTGGAACGGATAGGCGCCCTTCTCGGCCTCTTTGCCGCCGTAGACGCGATCGGTGCCGTCGGGGTTCTCCGCCTTGGCTTTTGCCCTGGCCTCGGCCACGCGTTTCATCGGCGAGATCGCCGCCTCCGGCCGGGCGGCCGCGTCCGTGGCATGAACGGAATTGACGACCGGCAAGGCCGCCGCGATGGCAAGCAGCGAGGCTGCAGCAATCGGTCTGAACCTATGGATGATCTTCACCTCGAACCCCCTGAGACGATGTTCCGACAGATCAGCCTCGACGCGTGATCCACTGAAAGGGGAACCGGCCGGTGAGCCGATCATGCGCCGATGTGGAGCGTGATCCGTCAAAAAACCGAGTACCACTTTTGCTAAATCGTGGTGTCGAGCCAAACCCGCCCAAATCTATAATCCCCCACGGGCTATGTGGAAGCAATTTGTCGTTGCCAATGTTGGATTATTTTAGGCAGTATACCGTTGCGGGCATTTTTGGCGGGGACCTAAACTGGCTGCACTGAATAATGGCCCGGTAAAGGCGCCGGCAACCAAATTCATTTTTCGGCGCCACCACGATCTCGACAATATTTCTATATCTTGATCCAGTCCTTGCTGACTTTTGGGAGAGTCTCACCATGACAAAACTGACACAGTGCATTATTGCGTCCGCGTTGCTTTCCACCGCAATGTGGGCGGTTCCTGCCTTGGCTGCCGAGCCAGGTTCCGCCAACGCCGGCAACGGCGAAAGCATGCGTGACGTGACATCGGGCGATTACAAGCCTGGCCGGGCGAAACCGATCGCCCCGCCGAAACTGACCGAGGACGAGGCCAACCGCGCCGCGCCGCTCACCGACGAAGCAACGGCCGTCAAATCCTATGGCATCGTCGGCCGCTCCGCCGATGGCAAGGACATCAAGATCGATCCGAACGAGACGCTGAAGGACCTTGTCATCAAGGAAATGAACGCGCCCGCCGAGGGACAGAAGTCCCAGAATTCCGGGCTGAGCGGAGGCGAAGAGGCCGGCCGCCAGGTGTTCGGGACGGACGACCGGGAGCAGATCAAGAATACCAAAACCTACCCGTTCACCGCGATCGGCTACCTCGAAGGCAAATCGAAGAGCGGCAGCTATGGCAGCTGCTCGGCGACGCTGATCGGCCCGCGCACGGTGCTCACCGCGGCGCACTGCCTCTACAGCCACGAAGACAAGGCCTGGCTGGACGATATCCTGTTCGTGCCGGCTCTCAACGGCAAGACTGCCGACGACGCACCGTTCGGCGCCTTCACCTATGAAAGCGCCTATATCGTCCAGGGCTTCATCGACAATTATCAGGGCTTTTACGGCTCGGTCGTGCCATGGGATCTCGGCATCGTCACCTTGAAGCAGGATGTCGGCACCAACCTCGGCTGGCTGGGCTATGCCGATTATGTGGATCTCGGCGACTTCACCGCCAACATCGTCGGCTATCCCGGCGACAAGCCGATGGGCACGATGTGGAAGGCGACCTGCGAAGTGCTCGCCGAACACATCGCCACCGAGTATTTCCAGTACGACTGCGACACTTATCCGGGATCGAGCGGCAGCTCGGTCTACGCTTATGACAATGGCTCAAAGCAGCGCGTCATCACCGGCGTGAACGTGGCCGAGAGCCCGGATGCCAACACCGCCGTGCGTCTGAACGCCATCAACGTCCAGTGGATCAACAGCCTGTACAAATAGGCCTGCAGAGTTCCCGCCGCGATCATCGCGGAGAACTAGCCGGCGGCGGAGCATTTCCGTCGCCGGCTTCGCATTTTTCGGGATTATCTGGACTGGGCCGAGGGTGGCGCCTGGCGGACATAGTTCTCGATCGGCTGGGCGAAAGTCGGTGAACCGGCCTTGCGCTCCTTGTCGATATAGCCGGCAAAATAGCTCCAGAAGGAAGCGGCATAGTCGCGGAAATAGGAGTCGGCGACCTCACGCGAGCACAGCCCGCCTTCGACGCAGGAGGAAAGGCGGTTGAGGAAATAGACGATGCGGTCGAAATTGTCGCTGAACTCGGCAAGCGGCATGTCGCCGCCGGTTGCGCTCATCGCTTCGATGCCGATGCGTTGTCTGAACACCTGTTCCTCGGTCGGCGTCGGATTGGCACTGAGCAGATTGCCGTATTTGGCGTTGAGCGCCGCCAGGCGTTGCTTGAGGGCCCGTTGCGCCTGCTGGTAATCCTTGCTTTCCCAGAGCTCGACCAGCGACATCGTTTGCTCGACGCGCTTCTGCTCCTGGTTCGCCAGGAACTGGTAGACCGAAAAGATCAGGGTGAAGATGATCGCCAGGCGCACCAGCAATCCGGACCAGGCATAGACGAGCATGCGCCAGTCGCGATCGGTGAATGGGTTCGCCTCCTTCTTGACCTCGTGATTGCTCACCCACGGCAGGCCTTCGACGGTTTCCGGCAGCGACACCGGCTTCTTTTGCGGCACCGGCGCCGTCACTGCCTGCTGCGTTGCGTTGCCCCCCGCTTTCGTCATCCGCAGCTGTCCAGGTCTATGGTGGCGGACGGGTCGAGCACGATGCCCGGCGTCTCCAGCTTCTTCTTCAGGCAATCCAGCTGCGCCCGCGAAACGATGAACTGCACGTCAGGCGCCACCTGCGCCTTGCCCGGCGACGGCAATGGTTCGACCACGCCGCGTGAGGTGCAGCTGCTGAGATCGACGATGACGGCGGCGTTGCCGGTTTTGGCGATCTGGTCGTACTGGTCGAGAAAGCAGCTCGCCAGTTCGGAATTGATGACGACCTCCTTAGCGCAAAGGCCGCAAGCCTCGTCCGCCGAAGCATTGGCGGCCAGCAGCAGCCCGGCGACAAGACCGGCGGTTGTTGCGCGCCACGAAAATACGATCCTGTTCACGAACGCCCTCATCCGTTCCGTTCGGCCGCCGACAGCAGCGGTCGAAGAATGTTCATTATCAGCCGATTAGGCAAGAGGCCCGGCCGGGCACCTGACCCCGCCTCAGGCGCGCGGCACCGTCTCCATCGGGAAGATCATCACGGCGCCCTTCGACCCCTTGTCGTCGGTGAGCCGCATGGCCGAACGCGTCGCCGGCGCCCTGCCGATATCGGCCAGCATATCGGAGAAGTTTGGTTGTCCAAGTCCGCGCGTTACAGAGACAACGCCCTCTTGCGCCAGGAAACTCAGATCCTGCTTCTCGCTCTGCGGCGGTGCTTCGGTCAAGACGGCGATCATCCGCTCCATGCCGAAGCTGGTGTCGGTGAATTTGAACAGGCCTTCCTCGAGCACGGCGCCTTCGGTCAGGCGCTCGGCAAGAAAATGCTGGATGGAATAGTCGGAGCCGACATAGAGCACGTTGATGTCGACCAGATCGGTCGAACCGTTCCTGGCCAGCACGTGGACCTGATCGTCGGGCGAAACACGCGGCACCGTCGACGGTTCGATCGGCTGCAGCGTGTCGCTATCAAAACGCTTGATCCGGAACTCGACGCTGACCTCTTCCGGCCGATAATCGGAAGCGGCGGCCAGCCTCGACAGGCCGATGGCGCGGAAGATTTTCGTCAGGTTCTTGGCCGCTGCATCGACCAACTTTTCGCGGTCGTCCGGATGAATGACGATCATCGGCGGCTTGCTGCCCTCCTTGAGCGTCATGTCGCCCGAAGCCGGCAGGAACCACAGCGCCGGCGCGTCGGTGGCATCTTCGGCGGCGCCGGCAATGGCGTTCTCGCGCAGCACGGCGAGACGCAGATCTGCGCTCTTGCCCGGCTCGACCAGCGCGATGTGGAACCCTGAGTTCTCCCTGGCCGCCAGATCGTCGAGAACCGAGTTCGCCAGCGCGGCCTCTTTCTCGAGGCCTTTGGTCGCCGCCGGCCGCGCAATCACGAGCTTGTAGTCGACGGCGAGCTCGGCGAGCCGGGCATAGGCATTGGCGGGGATGTCGGCCAGCTTGATCGCCGGCTTGCCGCCGAACTCGACCGGCTTGACCCGGCTTTCCAGGTTTTTCGCCGACTGCACCTGGAGATAGCCAAGCGCGTTCGACAGCGGCGACAGCGCCGAGGGCAATATTGCGAGCCTGCTGCCTGGGGTGAGGCGATGCAGCAGTCCGGCGCCGATCGTGGCTTTGTCGTTCTCGATGACGATCGGCCATTGCATGACCGCGTCTGTCTTGTCGGTGCCGAAGACGCGGGCGTCGAGTTCCCCTTCGAACAGCGGCGTCGGCCGGGTGCGGCCGTCCGCCGAATATTGCTGCAGCACGGCCTGGCCGAGCTGGCGGTAGGTGATGTTGGGATTCTCGGCCAGTTTCGACAGGATGGTGAAGGTGAACAGCCCGAATCGAGGCGCATCGGCCGTGCCCTTGGGCAGCGGCATCTCGGGCGTCGTCTCCACCGTCTGCGCCGCGTAGAAGGCGACCAATTTGCCTTTGGTGGTCGGCTCGGCGCCGGTCGGCGTCAGCTTGAAGGCCGGCTTGCGCTGCCCGTCCTCGTCAAAGCCGCGCGGCGCGGCCGACGCAATCTCGTCATAGGCTTTCACCGCAGCCGCCCTGGCAGCGTCGTCGCCGCCGACCAGATCGGCGAACTCGACCTTGCGTTCCAGCTCGTCGTCGACCTCGGCGGCGCGCGTCGCAGTGCCGGAATGGCAGCAGTCGAATACGGCCCAGATAAAGGCGCCCTTGTCGCGGATAGCGTCGAGCGCGGTGCCGATCTCGTTGTCGACCAGCGCATTGGGCACGCCCGTTTCGCGGTTGACCCATTTGTCGATGTCGGACGGCAAGAAAATCTCGTCGAGGCCGTCCGTCTCGTCGCCCTTGTTCGCCGCCGGCTGCTGCGCGCCGTGACCGGACAAATGCAGGTAGACGAAATCGTCACGCTGGACCCTGGCGGCAAGGTCGGCGAGTGCTGCCTTGATCGCCGCATGTGTCGGCGGTCCGTTGGCGCCTTCGACATCCTTGGCGAGCAGCGCGACGTTTTCGGCTGAAAACTTCACCGGCGCGGGCGTGTACTTCAGGAGGTAATCGCGCACCAGGCCGGCATCGTTCTTCGGTCCGATCAGCCAGTTCTTCTTCGGCAGGTTCGGATAATCGGTGCAGGCAACAAGCAGCGCATGGTAGGTGCGCGCCGCTGCGAATGCCCGAAACGGCACCAGGCCGGCAGCGGCCAGCGCGGACGTGCCGGCAAGCAGCGTCCGCCGCGTCACCTTGATCATGATTGCTTCCCCAAGCCCGATCGAATCTTCAAGCACGGCCAGCCTGGCCGAGGATGTCAGTATTTTGAATATGGGCGTCGCCGGCCAGCCGACCATCGGCTGCGAATACAAACAGTAGCAAAAAAGGCAGTTCGTCGCTATCTCAGTGGAAGAGGCCGGATTGCATGCCTAATGGCAGCGATCGGCACGGAAGCGGCTTGGAACGGGATCATGGCGGCAAGGGATGTACTGACGAAGAACCAGCTTTGCGTTCTCGAGAAACTCGAGGCCGCCAGCGGGCCGCTCAGCGCCTATACGTTGCTCGACCAATTGCGCGAGCGCGGTTTTCGCGCGCCGCTGCAGGTCTATCGGGCGCTCGACACGCTGGTGAAGTCCGGCTTCGTGCACAGGCTCGAAAGCCTCAATTCCTTCGTCGCCTGTGCCGAGCCGCACGACCACAGCCATTCGATGACGGCGTTTGCCATCTGCGACAGCTGCGGCCAGGTGACCGAGTTCTCCGACCACGATGTCGGCCACCGGCTCGACGAATGGGTGCGCTCGACCGGCTTCGCCGCCAAGAAGGCGGTGATCGAGTTTCGTGGGACTTGTGCGAAGTGTTTGGCTGAAGCGGCTTGAAGGCCGGTTAGGCCGCAACATAGCGGTGGCGACCTTTTGATGTCGGCAGGACAGAGGGGGCGCGAAAGATCGCTACAGATTACAATTGGTCGGCCGCGGACGTCCGCACGCTAATGCGCCTCTTCCCAGTTGTCGGCGGCGCGGGCGTCGACGTGCAGCGGCACCGACATCGACACCGCCGGCATGGCGGCGTTCTCCATGACGTGGCAGACGACCGGGATCGTCGCCTCGACCTCGGCTTCGACGGTCTCGAAGACCAGCTCGTCATGCACCTGCAGCAGCATGCGGGCGGAAAGCTTGGCTTTTTCCAGGGCATCGTCCATGCGGATCATGGCGCGGCGGATGATGTCGGCGGCGGTGCCCTGCAGGCGGGCGTTGATCGAGGCGCGCTCGTTGAAGGCACGGACCGAAGGATTTGACGATCTGATTTCCGGATAGTGGATGCGGCGGCCGAAAATGGTTTCGACATAGCCGTGCTCGCGGGCATAGGCCTTGGTCGCATCGATATAGTCGCGGATGCCGGGGAAACGCTCGAAATATTTCTTGATGTAGTCGCCGGCTTCCTCGCGCGCGATCGACAGCTGGTTGGCGAGGCCAAAAGCGGAAATGCCGTAGATGATGCCGAAATTGATCGCCTTGGCACGGCGGCGCACTTCCGAAGGCATGCCCTCGACCGGCACGTTGAACATTTCAGACGCGGTGATGGCGTGGATGTCGGCGCCGTCGGCGAAGGCCTGCTTGAGCTGCGGGATTTCGGCGACGTGGGCGAGCACGCGCAGCTCGATCTGGCTGTAGTCGGCGGAAACCAGCTTGTTGCCCTTGTCGGCAATGAAAGCCGTCCTGATCTTTCGACCCTCGACGGTGCGCACCGGAATGTTCTGCAGATTGGGATCCGAGGACGAAAGCCGCCCGGTCGTCGTCGCGGCAAGCGCGTAGGAGGTGTGGACGCGCTTGGTGTCGGGATGGATGAAGCCGGGCAGCGCGTCGGTATAGGTCGATTTCAGCTTGGTCAGCTGGCGCCAGTCGACGATCTTGCGCGGCAATTCATGGCCTTCGGCGGCGAGGTCTTCGAGAAGCTGCGCCGAGGTCGACCACTGGCCGGTCTTGGTTTTGGAACCGCCGGGCAGGCCCATCCTGCCGAACAGGATGTCGCCGAGCTGTTTTGGCGAGCCGATGTTGATGCGTTCGCCGACCAGCTGGTAGATTTCGTCCTCAAGCCGTGCGGCACCCTGTGCCAGTTCGCCGGAGAGCCGCGACAGGATCTGCCGGTCGACGGAGATGCCGCGCTGTTCCATCCGCGCCAAGACCGGCACCAGCGGCCGTTCCAGCCGTTCATAGACCGAGACCAGGCCCTTGGCGGCAAGCCGTGGCTTCAGCACCTGCCAGAGCCTGAGCGCGACGTCGGCGTGCTCGGCGCCGTAAGCCGTCGCCTTGTCGAGGTCGGCCTGATCGAGGCCGACGAAGCTTCTTCCCGAGCCGGCCAGTTCCTTCAGCGGAATGGTCGCGTGGCCGAGCCATTTATCGGCCAGCGCCTCCAGGCCGTGGCCACCGTGGGTGCCGGCCTCGAGCACGTAGGAGATCAGCATGGTGTCGTCATAAGGGCCGACCTCGATGCCGTGACGGCTCATCACGACAAGGCGGTATTTCATGTCCTGCACGATCTTGAGGACGGACTTGTCCTCGAGCAGCGGCTTGAGCAACGCCAGCGCGTCGCGGACCGGGATCTGGTTTTCGACCGCGCCGCCGCCGAGCAGGTCGCCATTGCCGTTCTTATGGGCAAGCGGCACATAAGCGGCATGGCCAGGCGCGACGGCCATGGCAAGGCCGATCAGTTCGGCCCGCATCGGATCGGGCGAGGAGGCCTTAACGTCGAAGGCGACGATGCCTCTCTCCATCGCCTCGGCGATCCAGACCTTCAGCGTCGCGGCGTCGCGGATGCAGGCGTAGGCGCTGGTGTCGATCTTGCGGGCGGTGGCAGCCTCCAGGCGAAGCGCCGAAAGCAGGGATGGGGTGTCGCCTTGCTTGGCTGCGGTCGGGGCTTCGAGTGCCGCTTCGTCCGGCGGCGGCGCGCTCTCGGCGACCGCGGGCAGGCCAAAACCCATATCGGGGCCATGCGCGGTATCGGCACGCTCTATGGTGACGGGAGTGGCTGGAACATCGCCCGCGTCGGTTCCGGTCGCTTCGGCCACGCGGCGGGTCAGCGTCGAGAATTCCATGGTCTTGAGAAAGCCGATCAGCCTGGGGCCGTCCGGCGCATGCAACACGAACTCGTCAAGCCCTTCGGTCACCGGCACGTCGTTCTTCAGCCTCACCAGGTCACGCGAAATGCGCGCCTTGTCGGCATTGGCGATGATCGATTCGCGCCGCTTGTCCTGCTTGATCTCGCCGGCGCGGGCGAGCAGCGTGTCGAGGTCGCCGAACTGTTCGAGCAATTGCGCCGCCGTCTTCGGCCCGATGCCGGGCACGCCCGGCACATTGTCGACCGAATCGCCGGTCAGCGCCTGCAGGTCGATCATCTTCTCCGGCGGCACGCCCCATTTCTCGATCACCTCGGAAACGCCGATCTGGCGGTCCTTCATCGGGTCGTACATGGCAACCGTTGGGCCGACCAGCTGCATCAGGTCCTTGTCGGAGGAGATGATGGTGGTGTCGGCGCCGGCTTCGCAGGCAAGCCGGCAATAGGTGGCGATCAAATCGTCGGCCTCGTAGCCTTCCGTCTCGAGGCATGGCAGGTTGAATGCCCTGGTCGCCTGGCGGATCAGGCCGAATTGCGGGATCAAATCTTCCGGCGGCGCCGAGCGGTTGGCCTTGTATTCGGGGTAGAGGTCGTTGCGGAAGGTCTTCGACGAATAGTCGAAAATCACGGCGAAATGCGTCGGCACGATGCCGACATCGGTGTTGCGGGCGTCCTGCGTCAGCTTCCAGACCATGTTGCAGAAGCCGAGCACGGCACTGGTTGGCAGCCCGTCGGACTTGCGGGACAGCGGCGGCAGCGCGTGATAGGCACGGAAGATGTAGCCGGAGCCGTCGACAAGGAAGAGATGATCGCCTTTTTTCATGCCACGAGGGATAGCGCGGCGCAGCGCCGCGGTCCATGCCAAAGGCGGCTTGCGCCAAGGGTTCCGGCAACACCCTGACAAATGGCGTGCGAGCTTGGCCGGCCCTGGCGCTTGGCCGCAGCTTTGTTCGCTCACGCCTATGTTACAAAAGTGTAATTTTTGTGCCCTTGAATCGCCACGTTCGCAGACACAGATAAAACGCATCGGCAGTTTTCGCCGAAGTCCGGAGCAAGGCCCGTCCCCCGCCTATCCCGGACACTTGCGGCAGCCTATCCCCCCTCTCCGGGCTGCCGCATCGTTTCGAGTAAAGGCCGCCGTGGTTCCCCTCCACCACGGCGGCATTTTTTTGCCGTTGGACAGGAAGCTGTGGCCCAACGGTCGCGGGCTTTCCGTTTCGCCGCATGGACTCTAGATTTGCCGCCAGAATCGAAAGGCCCGCCAGATGTCCGCAGTTTCCCCTGTTCTCGACCGCCTAGACAAGAACTTTGACCAGAGCCTGGAACGCCTGTTCGGCCTGCTCGCCATCAAGTCAATCTCCACCGATCCGGACTACGCCGCCGACTGCCGCAAGGCCGCCGAATGGCTGGTCGCCGAGCTCAAGCTGATCGGCTTCGACGCCAGCTTGCGCGACACGCCGGGGCATCCGATGGTGGTCGCGCATCACGATGGGCCGGCGGGCGCGCCGCATCTGCTGTTTTATGGCCATTACGACGTCCAGCCGGTCGATCCGATCGAGCTGTGGGAAAGCGACCCGTTCGCGCCGGCGGTTAAGGAGATCGAGCCCGGCCACAAGGTGATCACCGGCCGCGGCGCGGCCGACGACAAGGGCCAGCTGATGACCTTCGTCGAGGCCTGCCGCGCGTGGAAGCAGGTGCATGGCGGATTGCCGTGCCGAATCACAATCCTGTTCGAGGGCGAGGAGGAGTCCGGATCGCCGTCGCTGAAGCCGTTTCTCGAGGCGAATGCGGACGAGCTCAAGGCCGATTTCGCGCTCGTCTGCGACACCGGCATGTGGGACCGCGATACGCCGTCGATCTGCGTCTCGCTGCGCGGGCTGGTCGGCGAGGAGATCACGGTGACTGCCGCCGACCGCGACCTGCATTCCGGGCTCTATGGCGGTGCGGCCGCCAATCCGATCCGCATCCTGGCAAAGATCCTGGCCGACATCCACGATGCCGATGGTCACGTCACCATTCCAGGTTTTTATGACGGCGTCGAGGAAACGCCGTCGCAGATATTGCAGTCGTGGCTGTCGCTCGGCGAGACGGCCGAGACCTTCCTCGGCCCGATTGGCCTGTCGATTCCGTCCGGCGAAAAGGGCCGCTCGGTGCTCGAGCTCACCTGGGCGCGACCGACGGCCGAGTTCAACGGCATTATCGGCGGCTATACCGGCAAGGGCTTCAAGACGGTGATCGCCGCGCAATCCTCGGCAAAAGTCTCCTTCCGCCTGGTCCACAAACAGGATCCGGAAAAAATCCGCGCCGCCTTCCAGGCATTTGCCAGGCAGCGCGTGCCAGCGGACTGCTCGGTCGAATTTCATCCGCATGGCGGCTCGCCGGCAATCCAGCTTTCCTACGACTCGCCCTTCCTGGCCAAGGCCAAGCAGGCGCTGTCCGACGAATGGCCGAAGCCGGCGGTAATAACCGGCGGCGGCGGCTCGATCCCGGTGGTCGGCGATTTCCAGACCTATCTCGGTATGGAATCGCTGCTGGTCGGTTTCGGCCTCGACGACGACCGCATCCACTCGCCGAACGAGAAGTACGAGATGAGCTCCTTCCACAAGGGCCAGCGCTCCTGGGCGCGCATTCTCGAGGCGCTGACACGCTGAAATTGCGCCAGACTCAAGTTTTTGTTGATTTTTCGCCGGATCGCGGCAAGGACGGGCACGGTCCGTCGCGCATCGCTGCACGGGGCCGCGACCGGAGAAGACGATGAGCGACATACGTTTCCACAAAAACGATCTGCCCGGCCTGCTGCATTACGATGTCGGGGCGGTCGCCATCGACACCGAGACGCTAGGGCTGAACCCGCATCGCGACCGGCTCTGCGTCGTGCAGATCTCGCCGGGTGACGGCTCGGCCGACGTCATCCAGATTGCGCCCGGCCAGAAGAAGGCGCCGAACCTCGTCAGCCTGCTCAAGAACCGCAGCATCACCAAGCTTTTTCATTACGGCCGCTTCGATCTCGCCGTGCTCTACAACGCCTTCGGCGTCATGCCGGAGCCGGTGTTCTGCACCAAAATCGCGTCGCGGCTGACGCGCACCTACACCGACCGGCACGGGTTGAAGGACATCTGCTTCGAGCTTCTCGGGGTCGGCCTGTCGAAGGCGCAGCAATCATCCGACTGGGCAGCCGAGACGCTGTCGCCTGAGCAGCTCGAATATGCCGCCTCCGACGTGCTCTACCTGCACCGGCTGCGCGACGTACTGAGCGCGCGTCTGGCACGCGACAACCGGACCAGGGAGGCCGATGCCTGCTTCCGCTTCCTGCCGACGCGTGCGAAACTCGACCTGATGGGCTGGGATGAAGAGGACATCTTCGCCCACAGCTAATGGCCTTCTGGCACTTTAACGCCGTCGGCCGGGAGGAATTGAAATGGCTGCGCGAAAACCAATCGAGACGGCACCCAAGGACGGTTCCAAGATCACGGTCTACTGGCAGGACAGCGACGGCGTGATGAACGAGAGCATCGCGCAATACCGTTCGCTCGACCGGCTGAAGGCGGCCGGCGGCGACTGGGACGAAAGCGATGCCGGCTGGTGGGCCTATACGGACGGCCATACGCAAAGGAAGATCGAGCCAATCAGCTGGCGGCCGGCCTCCGACGACCCGGACGCGGACGACTGAGGGTTGTCGCAACGGTCGAACTCGGCGCTGCCCCTCAACCCCTGCCGGGACCTTCTCCCCGTGAGAACGGCGAGAAGGGGCTTGGCCGCAACGCCGGCGATCTCCCCTCGCACCGTCTTTCACGAGGAGAGGGTAAGGGTGAGGGGCAGCGCAACCGAACGACTATTGTGCGGCAACGCGTATTTTGTTCTTGCTTTGTGCCGGCAACTATGCTACTAATGTCGCTATGGTGCTCATTGGCTCCAACAATCCGCCCGCCGAGGCGGGTTTTTTCATTTCCGGCTTTGGCGCTGTCGCGGGCCGCGCCTGCTCCGCAAACGGTTGAATACACTTTACTTCGATTTTTCCCGACTTAACCCGCCCTTAAATCGCCGCATCTAGTCTTCAACCCCAACGCCATAAGCATCGGGAAGACAGCACAGCGCATGGCGAACCGGAAAGACAACCGCATCGAGCCCAGCTTCGAGGCATCGCCGGGGGCGAGATCCTCGGCCGGTTTTTCGGTGAGCGAGGAGGACCGCGTCGTGCCGAGCAACCGT
Organism: Mesorhizobium sp. M1142; assembly: GCF_040318565.1. Taxonomy (NCBI): domain Bacteria; kingdom Pseudomonadati; phylum Pseudomonadota; class Alphaproteobacteria; order Hyphomicrobiales; family Phyllobacteriaceae; genus Mesorhizobium; species Mesorhizobium sp. M1142. The sequence continues at coordinate 64,640 of NZ_JAMYMK010000015.1, read as the reverse complement.
AAAGCCGCTGCAAAGCGCAAATCGACCAAGGCCAAGCCGTCTCGTGGCGGGCGCGGCAAAAGCCGGCGCGGCGTGTTCGGCGTGCTTGGCCGGCTGTTCTACTGGTGCTTCGTGCTGGCCATCTGGGGCGGCATCGCCACTGCCGGCATCGTCGTCTATTACGGCGCGAAAATGCCGGCGGCCACCACCTGGGCCATTCCCGATCGCGCCCCCAACATCAAGATCGTCTCGGTCGACGGCCAGCTGCTTGGCAATCGCGGCATGAGCGGCGGCGAGGCCGTCGGCCTGCACGAAATGTCGCCCTATATTCCCGAGGCCGTCATCGCTATCGAAGACCGCCGCTTCTATTCGCATTTCGGCATCGACCCGATCGGCCTTTCCCGGGCCATGGTGACCAATGTGCTGGGCGGGCATTTTTCGCAGGGCGGCTCGACGCTGACCCAGCAGCTGGCCAAGAACCTGTTCCTGACGCCGGACCGCACGCTGGAACGCAAGGTGCAGGAAGTGCTCTTGGCGCTGTGGCTGGAGCACAAGCATACGAAGGACCAGATTCTCGAAATGTATCTCAACCGGGTCTATTTCGGCTCCGGCGCCTATGGCGTCGAAGCGGCCTCGCGCCGCTATTTCGGTAAGAGCGCGCGTGACGTCACGCTGTCGGAGGCCGCCCTTCTCGCCGGCCTGCTCAAGGCGCCGTCGCGGCTGTCGCCGGCGCGCGATCCAAAGGCGGCCGAGCAGCGCGCGCAGCTGGTGCTCGCCGCGATGCGCGACGAGGGCAAGATCAGCGCCAAGGAGCAGACCACGGCAATGAGCGCGCCGGCGACACGCGCGCCGTCCTACTGGACCGGCTCGGAAAACTACGTCGCCGATACGATCATGGAAGAACTGCCCGATCTGATCGGCGACGTGCGCCGCGATATCGTCGTCGACACGACCGTCGATCTGACGCTGCAGAAGCTCGCCGAGCAATCGATCCGCCGGCTGATCGACCAGAGCGGCAAAAAACTCAATGTCAGCCAAGGCGCGCTGGTGTCGATCGACAATTCCGGCGCGGTGCGCGCGATGGTCGGCGGTTACGACTATTCGACCAGCCAGTTCGACCGCGCCTCGGAAGCGCGCCGGCAGCCGGGCTCGGCGTTCAAGCCGTTCGTCTATATGGCGGCGCTGGAATCCGGCCGCACGCCCGACAGCGTGCGCAACGACGCGCCGATCAAGATCGGCAACTGGACGCCCGACAATTACGGCGGCAAATATTTTGGCAAGGTGACGTTGGCGACGGCGCTGGCAAAATCACTGAACTCGGTGGCCGCGCAGCTAACCATGGAAGTCGGGCCGAATGCGGTGGTCGAGGCGGCGCACCGCATGGGCATCCAGTCCGAGCTGACGGCCAACACCTCGATCGCGCTGGGCACCTCCGAAGTGACGCCGCTGGAACTGACCTCGGCCTATGTTCCCTTCGCCAATGGCGGTTACAAGCCGGACATCCATTTCATCCGCCGGGTCACGACGAGTGACGGCAAGGTGCTCTACGAAAACAATGGCGGCGGTGCGCCGCGCGTCGTCAAGCCCGATGTCGTCGGTATGATGAACTCGATGATGACCGGCACGGTCGAGATCGGCACTGCCAGGAAGGCGGCGTTCGCCTGGCCGGCGGCCGGCAAGACCGGCACCAGCCAGAATTCGCGCGACGCCTGGTTCATCGGCTATACAGCCAATTTGACCACCGGCGTCTGGTTCGGCAATGATGACGGCAGCGCGATGAAAAAGGTCACCGGCGGCGCGCTGCCGGCGCAGGCCTGGCACGAGTTCATGGTCGCCGCGCATGAGGGCGTGCCGGTGCGGCCGCTGCCTGGAACCTGGAAATCGACGCCACCCGACACCATCGTCCCGGACGACATACCGTCCGACACGGCGCCGCCGGGGCCGGTCGCTTCCGTCGGCCAATCGGCGCCATCTACAGCAGCGACCCAGCCGGTTTCGCGTCCCGTGCGTCCTGCCGAGACGGTCGATGCCGGCGGCCTGGCCATGCCGGGCGTCGACAGCGCCACCGGATCGATCAAGCACCCGGTGCCGCCCGGCGACGTCGGCGGCCCGGTCAAGAAGCGGCAGACCTCGATATTGGATATTCTGACGGGCGGCTGAGGCTGATCCCCCTCGCAACCGCGACCGTGTTCCGCTACATGTCCGCCTGGAGACAAGCGACATGGCTGAACTCGACACCAGAAAGACGATCGTGCTGACCGGCGCCAGCCGCGGCATCGGCCATGCCACGGTCAAGCGCTTTTCACGCGAAGGCTGGCGCGTCATCACCTGCTCGCGCCAGGCCTTTGCCGAGGACTGCCCGTGGCCGGCCGGCCCGGAAGACCATATCAAGGTCGATCTCGCCGACCAGGAGGATGTCGGCATCGCCATCTCCGAGATTCGCCACCGCCTGGAAGCACATGGCGGCCAGCTGCATGCGCTGGTCAACAATGCCGGCATCTCGCCGAAGCTCAAGGACGGCAACAGCCGCATGAACTCGATCGACACGCCGATGCATGTCTGGCGCGACGTCTTCCAGGTGAATTTCTTCGCCCCGATCATGCTGGCGCGCGGTCTGTTCAAGGAGCTGGCTTCGGCCAAGGGCTCGATCGTCAACGTCACCTCGATCGCCGGCACCCGCGTGCATCCTTTCGCCGGCACCGCCTATGCGACATCGAAGGCGGCGCTCGGCTCGCTGACGCGCGAAATGGCGCATGATTTCGGCCCGCACGGCATCCGCGTCAATGCGATTGCGCCGGGCGAGATCGATACGGCGATCCTGTCGCCGGGCACGGAAAAAATCGTCGAGACGATCCCGCTGAGGCGGCTGGGCACCACGGCGGAAGTTGCCGACATCATTTTCTTCCTGTGCTCGCAGCAGGCGTCCTACGTGACCGGCTCGGAAATTCACATCAACGGCGGCCAGCACGTTTGAGCGGCTGAGTTTTGTCAATCGTCGGCGCTGCCCCTCATTCCCTGCCGGGACCTTCTCCCCGTGAAGAACGGGGAGAAGGGGGATCCCCAGCGCTGGCGACCCCCTCTCCCCATCCTTGACGGGAGGACCTGCTCCAGCCTGGGATTAATAAGGAAATTGCACGCCGCCGATGCCCGATCAGCTCGCCTGCAGCAGGCTCTCGATATCGGATATGCTGTGGTTGGTCAGCGTCTTTGGAATTTCGGCCGTTAACTTGTCGGTGACCTCCTTGTGCAGTTTCCTGCGCATGTCGCCCAGCACCGGCGGCGGCGCGATCAGCACGATCTCCTTGAATGTGCCGCGATGGGCGAGCTTGTAGAGCCTGTCGGCAATCTCTTCGGCAAAACGCTCCTTGCCGAGACGGTGCCAGTCGGTGTCCTCGACCGCACTGCGGTGGATTGAAGGGCCGTCGCTGTAGCGGCCGGGGCGGTCCGTGCCTTGTTCTCGGGTTGCCGGATTTTCCTGTTCCATCTCGTGCACGACTTGAAGGTCGGGATATTGGACGTCTCCACGGTTCTCGAGGAACAGCGCCTTTTCGCCATCTGCCACCACGATCCACAGTCCGCGTTTCAGTCTGACGTTGCTCATGGGGCGCTCCTTTTTGATTTTCGAACCCACCGCCGGGCCTTTGCCGCAGGGGTGTGACCGGCCCGGGTCCATAGGGCAAACGCGTACCGAGGCGGGAATGTTCCGGCACTCGGACCCGGTGCTCCGACAGGGTCGGCGAGAGCGCGGGCTGCCGTCGATCGCTCGGTCAGCATCCGGCGGCTTAATCTACTAAATTGATAGAATTTAGAAAAATCTGGTTTGTGGTTAGCTCCTCCGGCCGCTAAAAAGGCAGCGGATCAAGGGCTGCAACAGCAGCTTCAATCTGCTCCGCATTTGAATGTGGAATATTTTTCTCTTGGCCTTCATGCTTGCAGAAAAGAGATTGCCTGCTACGAAGCGATGCGCGAGTGGGTGCCTTCTGGTTTTTCGCGCCCCCGCGTAGAACTGACAAAAGGTTCCAGGATTCCGCTCGTCATGCCGCAAGCCACGCCCAAGCTCAATGCCTTTCCCGTCTTCATGCGGGTCGAGGGCGAAGCCGTAGCCATCGTCGGCGGCGCAGAGGAAGCGCTGGCCAAGGCGCGGCTGCTCGCGCAGTCGAGCGCTGAGCTGCGCATCGTCAGCGATGAAACAAGCCCGGAGCTGCTGGCCTTTATCGCCGAGACGGGGGCCGCCCACATCGCCGACGCCTATGATGCGGCACATCTCAATGGTGCGGTGATGGTGTTTGCCGCCAGCGGCGACGAGGCGCTCGATCGCCGCGTTGCCGGGGATGCGCGCCGGCTGGGCATTCCGGTCAATGCCGTCGACCGGCCGGAGCTATGCGATTTCTTCACGCCGGCACTGGTCAACCGCGCGCCGGTCGCCATTGCCATCGGCACGGAAGGTGCCGGCCCGGTGCTGGCGCAGATGCTGCGCAGCCGCATCGACCGCATGCTGGCGCCCTCGCTCGGGCCGCTCGCGGCGCTCGCCGCTTCGTTTCGCGACACCGCCGAAAGACTGCTGCCGAAGGGCAATGCCCGCCGCCGCTTCTGGAGCGATTTCTTTGGCGGCGCGCCGGCCCGAGCTGTCGAGGCAGGCGAGCTTTCGCAGGCGCATGATGCGGCCGTCGGCCTGCTGCTTTCGACAGAACCGGCATCGGGCCATATCGCGCTTGTAGGTGCCGGTCCCGGCGCCGAGGACCTTTTGACGCTGCGCGCCCATCGCCTGCTGATGGAAGCCGACGTGATCGTCCATGACGCGCTGGTGCCGGAGGCGATCGTCGCCATGGGCCGCCGCGATGCCGAGCGCCTGCCGGTCGGCAAGCGCAAGGGCTGCCATTCCAAGAGCCAGGCCGAAATCAATGCGCTGCTGGTCGAGCTTGGCCACGCCGGCAAGCGCGTCGTGCGGCTGAAGTCCGGCGACCCGCTGGTGTTCGGCCGGGCCGGCGAGGAGATGGCGGCACTTCGCGATGCCGGCGTCGCCTACGAAGTGGTTCCGGGCGTCACCGCGGCCTTCGCCGCCGCCGCCGATTTCGAACTGCCGCTGACGCTGCGCGGCGTGTCGTCGTCGATGGTGTTCACCACCGGCCACGACCTCAAGGGAAATTCGCTGCCCGACTGGGCAAAGCTCGCCATTTCCGGCGCGACGGTCGCCGTCTATATGGGGCGCTCGGTCGCCGCCGAGGTCGCCGGCCGGCTGATCGAAGCCGGCCTGTCGCCGGATACCGCCGTCGCCGTGGTCGAGAATGCCAGCCTTGCCAACCGCCGCCGTTTCCACGGCACGCTCGCCGACCTGCCGTCGCTGGAGGCGCGCGCCGACCTCAGCGGCCCGGTGATGACAATCATCGGCGACGCCGTCGCCGGCGCCAATTTCGAACGGTCCGAGCCGCTGGCGGCACACAGGCAGGAAAGCGTGGCCCGTGCTGCCGCGCAAGGAGTGAACCAATGAAAGTCCTGACCGCGAACCGCCTCGCCGACGGCATAGCCGTCTGGTACGCCAATGGCGGCTGGGCCGAGACCATCGACCATGCCGACATCGCAGATGACAAGGCGGCCGAGGACCGGCTGGAGGCGATCGGCGCCAAGGCCTCCGCCAACAACGAAGTGGTCGACGTCAACCTGATAGACGTGACCGTGGCCAACGGCACGGTCGAAGCGGTCCGGCTGCGTGAAAAGATCCGTGCCGCCGGCCCGACCACCCGTCACGATCTGGGCAAGCAGGCCCGTCCGCAAGCCGCCCACGCGGCATAGATGACACAAGCATGGTCCCGATCATGCTCGAACGAAGAAAATAACGGGCGGACGCGCCCGGAAAGACCTGAATATGTACCGTTACGATGAGTTCGACCACGATTTCGTCAAGGCCCGCGTCGCCGAGTTCAGCGACCAGGTCGCGCGGCGCCTTGCCGGCGAGATCACCGAGGACCAGTTCCGGCCGCTGCGGCTGATGAACGGCGTCTATCTGCAGCTGCATGCCTACATGCTGCGCATCGCGGTGCCCTATGGCACGCTGAACAGCAAGCAGCTGCGCATGCTCGGCCACATCGCCCGCAAATACGACAAGGGTTACGGCCATTTCACGACGCGCCAGAACATCCAGTTCAACTGGCCGGCGCTGTCGGACATTCCGGCGATCCTGGCGGATCTGGCAAGCGTCGAGATGCACGCCATCCAGACCAGCGGCAACTGCATTCGCAACGTCACCGCCGACCACTTCGCCGGCGCCGCCGCTGACGAGGTTGCCGATCCGCGCCCCTATGCCGAAATCCTGCGGCAATGGTCCTCGGTGCATCCGGAGTTCTCGTTCCTGCCGCGAAAATTCAAGATCGCGGTGACCGGCGCCGAGCGCGACCGCGCCGCCATTCAGACGCACGACATCGGCCTGCACCTGAAGAAGAACGCCGCCGGCGAGCTCGGTTTCGCCGTCTATGTCGGCGGCGGTCAGGGCCGCACGCCGATGGTCGCCAAGAAGATCCGCGACTTCCTGCCCGAAGCGGATCTGTTGTCCTACTGCACGGCGATCCTGCGCGTTTACAACCTCTATGGCCGGCGCGACAACAAGTTCAAGGCGCGCATCAAGATCCTGGTCCATGAGACCGGCGTCGAGGAGATCACCCGCCAGGTCGAGGCCGAATGGCAGGCGTTGAAGGACGCCGAGCTGAGGCTGCCGGAAGAAGACATCCGCGCCATCGACGCCTATTTCGCGCCGCCTCCGCTTGTCGATCGGCCGGAAGGCGACGAGGCGGTCAAGCTTGCCCGCCTCGACTCCAAGAGCTTTTCCGAATGGCTGGACCAGAATGTGGTCACCCATCGCCATCCCGACTACGCGGCGGTGACCATCTCGCTCAAGGGCATCGGCGAGACGCCGGGCGATGCCTCCGACAGCCAGATGGAAGCGGTCGCCGACATTGCCGAAAAATATTCATTCGACGAGCTGCGCGTCAGCCACGAGCAGAACCTGATCCTGCCGCATGTCGCGCGGGCCGACCTCAAGGCGGTCTATGACGCGCTTGTCGATATCGGGCTGGCGACGGCCAATTCGAACCTGATCAGCGACATCATCTCCTGCCCCGGCCTCGATTATTGCGCGCTGGCGACGGCGCGCTCGATTCCCGTGGCGCAGGAAATCTCGCGGCGCTTCGCCTCACTGGAGCGCCAGCGCGAGATCGGCGAATTGAAGCTGAAGATTTCCGGCTGCATCAATGCATGCGGCCATCACCATGTCGGCCATATCGGCATCCTCGGGGTCGAGAAGAAAGGCGCCGAGCTCTACCAGGTGACGCTCGGCGGCTCGGCCGACGAGAACACCTCGGTCGGCGAGATCATCGGCCGCGGCTTCAGTTCGGAAGAGATCACCGATGCCATCGAGCAGATCGTCGAGACCTATCTCGGGCTTCGGCTGGACAGAAACGAAAGATTCATCGACGCCTACCGCCGTGTCGGTCCTGCGCCGTTCAAGGAGGCGCTCTATGCTGGCGAAGCCAAGGCCGCTTGACCGTATTGTCGACGTCGAGGCCGGCATCGCCGCCCAAGCGGCGGGTCTCGACGCGCTCTACGGCCATCTGAAGCCGCTGGAGATCATCGAGCGGTCAACCCGGGAATTCTTTCACGGCGAAATCGCCGCCGTCTCGTCCTTCGGCGCGGATTCGGCGGTGCTGCTGCACATGATCGCCGAGATCGACCGCACGCTGCCGGTGATCTTTCTCGACACCGGCAAGCATTTCGAGGAGACGCTCGGCTATCGTGACGCGCTGGCCGCCGATTTCGGGCTGACCGATATCCGGGTGATCAGGCCCGACGATGCGGCGCTGGCAAGGATCGACCCGACCGGCAATCTGAACGAGACCGACACCGACGCCTGCTGCGACGTGCGCAAGGTCGAGCCGCTGGCGCGCGGCGTCGAGCCGTTCCGCGCCTGGTTCACCGGCCGCAAGCGCTTCCAGGCGGCGACCCGGGCAGCGCTCCCGGTGTTCGAGGCGGTCGGCTCGCGCATCCGCATAAATCCGCTGGCGCACTGGACGACATCGGACCAGGCCGGCTACATGCGCGCGCATGCGCTGCGTGAAAACCCGCTGGTCGCCTATGGCTATCTGTCGATCGGCTGCTTCCCATGCACGCAGCCGGTGCAACCGGGCGACGACGCGCGCAGCGGCCGCTGGGCCGGGCACGCCAAGACCGAATGCGGCATCCACTTGTCGGGTTTGGAAAGGTCGCTGACTGACGCCTCACTTTAGGGCATATTGATATTCAGCCGGCCTGCAAATGGCGGCTTCCTGCGCTTCCGGTGCTCGCGTACCAAAGAGTACGCTCCGCTCCGGTTTTCGGAAGCAACGCAGTTTGGTCGCTTCGCGCCCGCCTTCGGCTCCGGCTCGGCCTGACCTGAATCTCAACGCACCCTGAGGTGCTTCGCACTTTAGACTCTTTGGACTTGGGAATTTTCTTGATGAGCGACTTGATAGCCGAAAACGGCACGCGGCTGTGGACACCGGATGGGTTCCGCGAGGACGAGTGGGTTCATGCCGAAAGCGCCGAGGCGCTGGTCGGCAATGGCCGTTTCATCCTGCCGTTGCAGGCGTTTCTCGGCCTCGATCCGGAGGTGCGGCGGTCGGCGAAGGAACGCATCGGCGTGCTGCTGCAGCCCGGCGACCAGCTCGACAAGATCGCCGGCCTGCTCGACCAGCTGTCGTTGGTGGCGCTGGCCTTTCCGGCGTTCAATGACGGCCGCTCGTTCTCCAAGGGCGAATTGCTGCGCAGCCGTTACCACTTCACCGGCGCCATGCGCGCCACCGGGCAGGTGCTTATCGACCAGCTGCCGCATATGCTGCGCCTCGGCTTCGACGAATTCGAGATCTCGCACCCGGTGCTGCTGAAGCGGCTCGAGCAAGGCCGCACAGGCGGACTGCCGCTGTTCTATCAGCCGGCGGTGAAGCCGGAGCCCAAAGGCCCGAAATATTCCTGGCGGCGGGTGCGCCCCGGCTGATCTGCTCCAGAGGGCCAGAAGCCTGTCTGGTCGGACCACATTCCCGATTCAGCCTTTTTGCGCCTCTCCGCCTTAGGATAGGCCCATTATTTCGTGATCCGAATAAATGTGGCCACAAGGGAGGATATGGCTGGCAAGAAGATATTGATGCTCGTTGGCGAGTTCAGCGAGGAGTACGAGATTTTCGTCTTTGAACAGGCCATGCATGCGGTCGGCCACACCGTCCATGTCGTTTGCCCCGACAAGAAGGCGGGCGATATCCTGAAGACCTCGCTGCACGACTTCGAGGGCCACCAGACCTATACGGAAAAGCTCGGCCACGACTACATCCTCAACAAGACGTTTTCCGAGGTCAATCCCGCCGACTACGATGCCGTCCACGCGGCGGGCGGGCGCGGGCCGGAATATATCCGCATCGACAAACGCGTGCAGGCGCTGGTGCGGCATTTCCATGAGACGGGAAAGCCGATCTTCACCATCTGCCACGGCGTGCAGATCCTGATCGCAGTCGACGGCGTGGTGCGCGGCCGCGAAGTCGCGGCACTGCAATATTGCGAGCCGGAAGTCACGCTGGCCGGCGGCATCTATATCGATGTTGCGCCGACCGGCGCCCATGTCGACGGCAATCTGGTGTCGGCCAAGGGCTGGCCGGGCCTTGCCGCGTTCATGCGCGAATGCCTGAAAGTGCTGGCCACCGAGATCCGCCAAGGCGAGATCCTGATGCGCGACCAACGCCAGGCGGCTTAAGCTCGGAATTTGGAGCCTGCCGCACCCCTAACGCATGTCGCGCAAAAGTGTGTTCAGCGGTTTTGCGATAAAGAGCGCGTCGCATGAGGCTGGTCGAGCGCGACGCGCCTTAGGTGCGGCGGTGCGCCTACACGGCCATCCGCGCTTCGCGGAACGATACCAGCTTGCTGCGGGTCTCGTCCCACAGCGCCAGCTTGACGCAGCGCAGGCTGTCGAGGAGCGTGACGCGGCCGATCTCACGCAATTCCGGATAGTCCCTCAGCACTTCCGGAAGCCGGTAGCACGGCACCTTGGCCGAAAGGTGGTGCACGTGGTGGACGCCGATATTGCCGGTGATCCAGTTCAGCACCGGCGGCAGGTCGTAATAGGACGAACCGTGCAGGGCAGCGTGCTGGAATTCCCACTCTGAGTCCTTTGTCCACTCCGTCTCCTCGAACTGATGCTGGACATAGAACAGCCAGATGCCGGCCGATCCGGCGAGGATGACGATCGGCAGATGCACGACCAGAAACGCGCCGGGGCCAACGAACCAGATAAGCAGCGCGGCGATGACGGCGATGGCGAGGTTGGTCGACATCGACGACACCCAGGGGGTGAAACCGCCCCGCATCATGCCCAAGGGCAGTCTCTGCTCGAACATGAAAATCCATATCGGGCCAAGGCCGAACATCACCAGCGGATGGCGATAGAGGCGATAGGCGAGCCGGCCTCGCCACGACAGTTGCCGGTATTCAGCGACGGTCAGTGTCTTGATGTCGCCGGTGCCGCGCTCGTCGAGATTGCCTGCGCTGGCGTGATGGGTTGCGTGGGCGCGGCGCCAGCAATCGTAGGGCGTCAGCGTTAGCACGCCAAGCACACGGCCGATCCAGTCGTCGGCATAGCGATTGGCAAAGAAGGAGCCGTGACCGCAATCGTGCTGGATCATGAAGATCCGCACCAGAAAGCCGGCGGCCGGAAGGATGAGGACCAGACCCCACCAATGGCCATAGGCATAGGCGGCCGAGGACAATGCCCACAGCGTGGCGAAAGGGATGAGGGTGATGGCGAGTTCGACGGCGCTGCGACGCCTGTCGGGCTTTTTATAGCGCGACAGGATTTTCAACCAGGCGCGCTTGCTGTTTGCCACAGCTTCGGGGGAAATCATGTTCATTATGAAACATAGGCGGAGCAGGGCGCTGCCGCAAGACGGAGATCACGCAAAGTTACTGCGGGTAAATGTCGCGCGATGCGACGAATCCCGGCCACAGTCGCCGGGCGCGTCGCCGGCAACGGCGCCTACCGACGGCGCCCGCCTGCGACCATGTTGGTTTCGATGCCATCCAGGCGGTCGAGCAATTTCTTCAGGCGGTCGGGAATATCCGTCTCCGTGCGGAATGCCGGCAGGGTGCGCAGGAAGCGCTTGGTGGTCTCATTGCCGAGCTGGCGCCGGATATCGACGGCGAGCGCGTCGTGCTTTTCGCCATTGGTGCGGGACATCTTCCAAAATCCTGTGTCGGCTTCGAAACTCTTCCACAGGAGGAATGGTTCCCGCATTGTAGTAGCCTGGCAAGCAAAGCCGTCGGATACGGTAAAGTTTGAATTAAAATCGAAAAGTCTCCGCTGTTCGCCCTCAAGCCGTGGCCAGCGGCTGCAGTATCGCTTGCCCCTTGATTTTTGGCCGCCAAACCTCGATATCGGGCGCAAATCCACACCATTCGAAAATGACGGGAAACGGCGATGAGCGACCAGGCAAAAGACGAACGCGCGCCCGATGAAGCCGAGAAGACCGAGGCTGCCGCGGAGCCAAGGGAAGGCGGCGTCGACAGCGACTATGAAGCGCTTGTGCGGCTTCTGAAGGAAAACGAAGAGCTGAAGGATCGCGCGCTGCGCGTCGCGGCCGACATGGAGAATTTGCGCCGCCGCACCGCCCGCGACGTGCACGATGCGCGCGCCTATGCGGTTGCCAACTTTGCCCGCGACATGCTTTCGGTGTCAGACAATCTGCGCCGCGCTCTGGATGCCATCCCGGAGGAGGCCAAGGCTTCGGACGATGCCGGTTTCAAGGCGCTGATCGACGGCGTCGAGATCACCGAGCGCGCCATGCTGTCGGCGCTTGAACGTCACGGCGTGAAGAAGCTTGAGCCCGAGGGCGAGAAATTCGATCCGAATTTCCACCAGGCGATGTTCGAGGTGCCCAATCCCGACGTACCGGCCAACACAGTCGTGCAGGTCGTGCAGCCCGGCTATTCGATCGGCGAGCGTGTGCTGCGGCCGGCCATGGTCGGCGTCGCCAAGGGCGGCCCCAAGCATGTGGCGAGCGAAGCGCCGGTGGAGCCGGGGCCGGTGAATGAGCAAGCTGAGAAGGATGCGTAAGTTAGGAGAGTAGGGGAATAGGCAGTACGGGAGTAGGGAATACCGCTACGTCGGGTAAAATAGAGCAGAGCACTTGCCTACTCCGGCCGTTGCCTTCTCTCCCCTACTCAGGCCGCAAACCGCTGCGCTTCTCCGCCATAATAATTGACGTAGCGGGCACCGATCTCCTTGACCGGCATCACCACGAACACGTCGACGGTCGAGAATTCACGGTCGATGACGCAGCCGTCGCCGATGCGCGCGCCGACGCGCAGATAGCCCTTGACCAGCGGCGGCATCGCGGCGATCGCCGCCTTGGTGTTGACGGCCTCGATCGGCATCAGGTCCATGGAACAATAGCGCCCGGCGACGGCGCGCACGTCCCAGGATGAATTCGTCCGGCAGTGGTGGGCAAGATAGGTCAACGCCTCGGCATGTGCCGCCGGCACGGTGCCGTGGAACGACGCGCAGCCGGTCATCACGCCGATGCCGTAATGGTTGATATAGGCCCAGATGCCTTGCCACAGCGCCTCGATGGTGCGCTTCGAGCGGTATTCCGGCAGAACGCAGGAGCGGCCGAGCTCGAGGAACCGCTGGCCGGGATGCCGCGCGATCAGCTTGGTCAGCTCGAATTCGCCTTCGGAATAGAAGCCGCCGGCCGCTGCGGCAATCTCCTGCCGCAGCAGGCGGTAGGTGCCGACGATGCGGCGATGCTCGGGGCCGGAAAGCGAAGTATCGAACACAAGCAGATGATCGCAGAGGGGATCGAAGCGATCGGCATCGCGGCGGTCCTGCATCTGGAACAGGTCCTTCCTGGCACCAAGCTCGTCGTAGAACACCCGGTAGCGCACTTCCTGCGCGGCAGCGATCTCGGCCTCGTTGCGGGCGAGCCGCACTTCGAGATTGCCGATGCGGCCGAGCGATGCGCCTTTTATGACGGCATCGGCGTTCCGGCCGACGAGCAAAGGCCCGCTGGCGTTCGGCCGAGCATCACATTCCGGCATGACTGTATGCACGAGTGATTCTCCTTCGAGCCATCCCTCTTGGCACGGGGATACGGTGTAGGTGCAACAGGATTGTGACAGTACCGTGATACGGCTCTGCGGGCAATACTTCGTCGGCTGGGTAATCTATCAACCGTCTATGTTGTGCCTCAGGCGGCCACTTGCCCCTCGACGGCATGAACCAGGGCATCGGGGTCGAGCGGCTTGGTGACGAAGCCGCTGGCACCGTGAGCGAGCACGGCGTGGCGGGTCTTTTCCTGGCTGTCGGCCGACAGCACCATGATCGGCACCGGCGGCACCGCGGTCTCCTCCTCATGGCGGCGGATGGCGGCGATGGCGTCCAGGCCGTCCATGACAGGCATGTGCAAGTCCATCAGCACCACGTCGTAGCGGTGCTTGTGGCCGGTGCTGATGACCGCCTCGACCGCGGCCTTGCCGTTGCCGACCACTTTCACGCGATGCCCGGCCTTCAGCAGCGTGGCGCGGGCCAGCATGGCATTGATGTCGTTGTCCTCGGCGATCAGCACCGACAGGCCCTGCTGGCGGGCGCCAATGGCATGCCCCGCCTGCGCGCCGCGCCTTTGCAGTTGCGGCTCGGCGATGACCGGCGCGTGGCTGGTCAAAAGCACGCGCAGCAGTGTCTCGCCGCGCACCGGCCTCGCCAGGAAGGTGGCGTAACCATTGGCACGGAATTCGCCAAGCATGCCGCGGTCGGTCGGCGCGATCAGCGTCACTGCCTCGCACTCGGCAAATCCGCTCTGGCGCAGGCGCCTGAGCAGCCTGCCGTCGCTTTGCTCCATGGCAGCATCGATCAGCAGCACGTCACAGCCCTCGGCGAAAGCGGTGGCCTGGGCGGCGGCGGTGGCCAGATCGACCGTGCCGCCATTGGCGCGAATGGTGCGGGCGATGGCTTCGGCCTCGACCGGGTTCTTCGACACGATCACCGCATGCCGGCCCGACAGCGGGTTCTCGCGGATCTGCGGCGCCTCGACGGCGGAAATAGCGGGAATCTCGAAGACGAATTCAGATCCCTGGCCAAGGCGGCTCGACACAGAGATGGTGCCGCCCATGGCGGTCACCAGGCGCTTGGAAATGGCAAGACCGAGGCCGGCACCGCCATGCGCACGGGTCGAGGTGCCGTCAGCCTGTTCAAAGTCCTCGAAGATACGCTCCATGTCCTCCTCGCGCAGACCGGGGCCGGTGTCGGTGATGGTGAAGCGGATGCGGTCGGTGATTTCGGTGCGGACGCGGGCGATGCTTGCCAGGACGCCGCCGCTGTCGGTGAACTTGACGGCGTTGCCGATGAGGTTGAGCAGCACCTGCCTGACCCTGCCGGGGTCGGCGGTGATCAGCTGCGGCACGTCGGGTTCGACATGACAGCCGAGGCCGATATCCTTGGCAAAAGCCCGCGCCGCCAAAAGCTCGACGACATTGTCGGCGATCTCACGCACCGACATCGGCTGCGGTTCGGGATCGAAGCGGCCGGCCTCGATCTTGGAGTAGTCGAGCAGGTCCTCGATTAGCGCCAGCAGCGCGCTGGCCGAGGTCGAGATGGCGCCGACATAGGTCCGCTGCTCGGGCGAAAGGCTGGTGTCGGCGAGAAGCCGGGCCATGCCCATGATGCCGTTCATCGGCGTGCGGATCTCGTGGCTGACGGTAGCGAGGAAACGCGATTTGGCCTGGCTCGCATATTCGGCCCGCTCGCGGGCGGTGATCAGCGAGGATTCGGCGCGCTTGCGGGCGGTGATGTCGCGGGCGATGGCGCGATGCGAAACGGCGCCGCTGTCCTTGTCGCGCACCGACAGCTCGATCCAAGAGAACCAGCGTGGACCGTCCGGCGTGCGAATGGCGACGTCGGTGGAACTCAGGCATTCATGGTCGGAAAAGGCGGCGTCGGGGACGATGCCGACATCGATGCCTAGTTCGGCCAGGGCCTTGCCGGCAAGCTCGCGCTGGTCGGTTTCGACAAGGTCGGCGAAAACCTTGTTGGCGTAGACAATGTGGCCGTCGCGGTCGCGGTGGACGACGAGATCGCCGAGTGCATCGATCAGACCGCGAAAGCGCTCCTCGCTCTCCTGCATCTCCCACATGCGGTCGGCCAGCGTCTCGATTTCGGCGCGGCTGCGGGCGGTGGTGGCATCGAGCAGGGCCACTGCGCGGCGCTCGGTGCGCCTGTTGCGCAGATGCATGGCGAGCCCGGCCATGGCTGTCGCCAAAAGGCCGATGGTGATGAAGATCGGCGCTCCGGTCAAATGCGACAGGCCCGCCAGCACGACGATGGCGACCAGCGTCAGGAAGGACAGGCCTTCGCGGTTGGCGTCGGGCAATTCCGGCGCCAGCGGTGGCGCGGCGACAAGCTGCCGTGCTGGCGTATCGGGGGCCGTCCCGTCGGCCCGTTCGGCTGGTTCCGCCGCTCTGATGCCGGGTTCCGCAATCATACGGAACTCCTGCCAGACAGAGCTTATCGAAGGTTGTGATTGATCGTTCGAATTTTAGCGGTCGCGCTCTTTTTCCCCAAGAGGCTCACATGTCCACCACCACACGGCCGCGGATCTTGCCCTCGACGATGTCATGCGCGGCGCCGATGATGCCGTCGAAGCCGATGCTCGTCGACAGACTGGCAAGCTTTGCGTGATCGAGATCGGTGCCGATGCGGCGCCAGGCCTCGAGGCGGACCGCCTTGGGCGCCATCACCGAATCGATGCCGAGCAGCGAGACACCGCGAAGGATGAAGGGGGCGACGCTGGCCGGCAGGTCCATGCCGCCGGCGAGGCCGCAAGCGGCGACGGCGCCGCCATAGGAGGTCATCGACAGAACGTTGGCCAGCGTGTGGCTGCCGACGGCATCGACGCCGCCGGCCCAGCGTTCCTTGGCGAGCGGTTTTGCCGGCTGCGCAAGCTCGTCGCGTGAAATCACTTCCGCGGCGCCGAGGTCGATCAGATAGGGGCTTTCGGCAGCGCGGCCGGTCGAGGCAATGACGTGATAGCCGAGGCTGGACAGGATCGAGATCGCGACCGAGCCGACGCCACCGGCAGCGCCGGTCACCACCACCGGACCACGATCGGGCACGATGCCGTGGCGCTCCAGCGCGATGACGCAAAGCATGGCGGTGTAGCCGGCGGTGCCGATCGCCATCGCATCGTGCGGGCTCATTCCGTCCGGCAGCGGCACCAGCCAGTCGCCTTTGACACGGGCGCGCCCGGCAAAGGCGCCGAAATGCGTCTCGCCGACGCCCCAGCCGTTCAATATGACCTTGTCACCCTTGCGCCAGTCAGGATTGGAGGACGAGATGACTGTGCCGGCGAAATCGATGCCCGGCACCAGCGGCCAGCGGCGGATTACCGGCGCCTTGCCGGTAATTGCAAGGCCGTCCTTGTAGTTCACCGTCGTCGCCTCGACCGCGACGGTGACGTCGCCCTCCATCAGGTCTGCCTCTGTAAGCTCGGTCACCGCGACCGACTGGTTTTTCTCGGCGTCGCGCGAAACGAGGATGGCTTTGAAGGTTTCGGGCATGTTTTCTCCTCGGGCTTGCAGATCAGAATGTGCGGCGCCAGGCGAGTGAGGTCAATCGCTCGACATTCCGCGCCGCCAACCAATGAGCTCATCGAAGACGACCAGCACGGCACCAACGGAAATGAAGGCGTCGGCGAGGTTGAAGACGGCGAAGGACCAGACCGGCGTATGGAACAGGACATAGTCGATGACATGGCCGTAGATTGCGCGATCGATCAGGTTGCCGAGCGCGCCGCCAACGATCAGTGCGAAGCCGATGCGGGCAAGCAGGTGGCCGGGCGGCGTGCGGGCCGCAAGATAGAGCACGAAAGCGACCACCAGAACCGCGACGACCACCAGGCCGGTGTCGCCGAAGGACGAAAACAGCGAGAACGCGATGCCGGTGTTGTAGGTGCGGTACAGCGCCAGGAACGGCAGCAGGTCGAGCCGTTCCTGAAAGGCGAGGCCGGTTTCGACCAGGTATTTCAGCCACTGGTCGAGCGCTATCGCGGCGACGACCAGAAGAGCGTACGGCCTCCAGGACTTCATGGTTTGCAGTTTCACGGTTTGAGATGTCACGATCTGGCGTCCTCCGGGCCGAGCTTCAGCGCGTCGCGCCGGATCTCGAACAGCATGACGCCGGTGGCCACCGCAAGGTTGAGCGAATCGGCGCGGCCGGCCTGCGGTATCCGCAGCAGCTTGTCGCAGCTTGCGGCAAGCTCGTCAGGCAGGCCTTGCTGCTCGTTGCCCATCACCAAAAGCACCGGGCCTTTTGAAAAATCGACCGAGCGGTAGTCGACCGCACCCTTCAGATGAGTGCCGGCGACGAGGCCGGGAAAGCTCGTTCGCCAGGCGAGAAAAGCCTCGGGCGACGCCTTGGCGACGGGCACGGCGAAGATCGAGCCCATTGTGGCGCGCACCGTCTCGACCGAAAAGGGATCGGTGGTCTCGCCGACCAGGATGACGCCCCTGGCGCCGACAGCGTCGACCGTGCGGATGACGGTGCCGAGATTGCCGGGGTCGCGAACGCGGTCGAGTGCTACCCAGACATCGCTGTCCTCGACGCGGATGTCCTTCAGCGACAGCAATTTCTGCGAGAACACGCCGACGACCATTTGCGGATTGTCACGGCGGGTGATGGCGACCAGCACCTTTTCCGAGACTTCAAGTACCGTGCCGCCGGCGGCGACCGTGCGCGCCGCGACCTTTTCGACTGCCGCGTTGCCACGTCCGGCCTTGGCGAAGACCAATGTCCTGATCGACCAGCCGAGATCGAGCGCGTCGATGACCAGCTTCAGGCCTTCGGCCATGAAGGCATTCTGCTGGTCACGGAATTTCTTCAGCGCGAGCGCCTTGATGTCCTTGATCAGCGGGTTGGCGAGGCTGGTGACTTCCTTCACCTGCCCTGGCGCGCCTGCGTGCCGTTCGTACGCACTCATTCAGGCCACCCAGCGCGAGAACAGCGAGGTCGAAAGCGCCCGACCGGCAGATTTCTCGCGGATGATCAATTCGCCCGACTCGACCGTGCCGCCCATGCCGGCGAAGGTGTCGCGCATCAGGGCATGGATCGCGAAAAAAGAGGCGCGGATCGAATAGGCGGTCAGTACCACGGCGAGCGGCTTCGGCGTCAGGATCGCGCGGCAGATATCGGTCAGCGCCGGCAGGTCCTCGAACAACTGCCAGACCTCGCCTTTCGGTCCGCGGCCATAGGCGGGCGGGTCGAACAGGATGATGTCGTAGCGGCTGCCGCGGCGCTCCTCGCGTTCGGCGAATTTCACGGCATCGTCGACGATCCAGCGGATCGGCTTTTTCGATAGGCCCGCCATCTCCTGGTTTTCGCGTGCCCAGCCGATCGCCTTCTTGGAAGCATCGACATGGGTGACCTCGGCGCCGGCATGCGCCGCCACCAGGGAGGCAAGGCCGGTGTAACCGAACAGGTTCAGCACCTTCACCGGCCGTTTTGCCGCCGCGATCAGTCCGGCCATGTGGTCCCAGTGCGAGGCCTGCTCGGGAAAGACGCCGACATGGCGAAACGAAGTGAAGCGGCCGAGATAGTCGATGCCGTCATGCTTCATCGGCCAGGTCTCGCCGAGCGGCGTCTTGGGGAAGCGCCAGCGGCCGATGCCTTCCTCGTCGGTATCGCCGGTGAAGATGGCGTCGGCGCGTTCCCAGTCCCTGGCCGCCAATGCCTTTTGCCAGATCGCCTGGCCCTCCGGCCGAACGATGCGGTAGGGGCCGTATTGCTCGAGTTTTTCTCCGGCACCACTGTCTAGCAGCGCGTAGTCCTGATTGGGGCCGACTTCGAGGATCAGCGGCAGATGTTCGGCGGGCAGCGCGCCATCGCGGCGCGAGAGCATGCGCGGCGCGGCTTTTGGCTCGGACCGGTCTTGCGGTTTAGGCTCCGGACCGGCGGTTGGGCTGGCGTCGCGCCGCCGGACATGCTCCGCCCCGCCTTTTGCGGGCGGTCGGCTGTCGCGGCGTCTGTCGCGAAAAGGTTTCAAGAAGGCGCATCTCCGGACGGCGGCTTGGCCGCTTCTGCCACAGCACATTGACCGGCGCAACAAAAGGGCTGCCGACGTGCGCAGCCGGATCAGCCGCGCCTGATCGACAGCAGGCCGATTGCGAGCGCTATGAAACCAACGGCCTTGAAGCCGGTGACGACCATATGGCCGGTTTCCCAGCGGCTCCGGATGGTTTCGAAATTGCCTGGGATCGGTCCAGGTACCCAAGTGGCCAGGACATCGTTTGCCGGTTTGACCAGCGCAAACCACGCCCCAAGCGCTAGCAGGTAGAGCACGGTGGCGGCCAAGACCCACCAGAATGCCGGACGATCGCTGCGCAGCATCCAGGCGAGGAGGCCCGGACAGACGATTGCCGCCAGGTCCAGCGGTGCGCCGATAATCGCGAAGAATTGGAACTGAGCGTTAAAGACAGTGGTTTCACGCCAGAGCGAAGGCCGCCATCTGGTCAGCCGCGGCACCGATTCCAGCACATGGGCGAAAGACGGCCCAAGGCTGAGCGCCGCGACGATGGCGGTCAAAACCGACCAGAACAACAGAAAACCGCGTATATCCATAATGGCCAGACAACGGCGTCAGGGCGCAGACGTTCCGGTCGGCGATCGTCTTGCTTGCCGTCGAAAGGGCAGGCGCACTATCGTCCATTCAAATTGGGCATCCATCAAACCGGGTTGCGATCCATGTCCCGCGCCGAACGCCTGCTCGACCTGATCCAGATCCTGCGCCGGCATCGCCGGCCGGTCAGCGGCCGCAGCCTCGCGGACGAAATGGGTGTGTCGATCCGCACGCTCTATCGCGATATCGCCACGCTGCAGGGGCAGGGTGCGCCGATTGAGGGTGAGGCGGGGCTGGGTTACGTGCTCAGGCCAGGTTTCATGCTGCCGCCCTTGATGTTCACCGATGAGGAGATCGAGGCGATCGTTCTCGGTTCGCGCTGGGTGGCCAAGCAGCCGGACTGGCGGCTTGCGAACGCCGCCACCGACGCGCTGGCCAAGATCGCGGCGGTGCTGCCGGACGATTTGCGCGAGGAACTCGATGCCTCGACGCTGCTGGTCGGGTCGCGCACCGAGGTCACAGAAGGCATCGATCTCGGCGTGGTGCGGCAGGCCATCCGCGAGGAGCGCAAGCTGAGCTTTGTCTATCGCGACGCCGGCGGCGCTGCCTCCGAGCGCACCGTCTGGCCGTTCGCACTCGGCTTCTTCGACAAGGTGCGCGTCGTCGCGGCCTGGTGCGAGATGCGCCAGGATTTCAGGCACTTTCGCGCCGATCGGATATCCGGCCTCAACGCCACCGAGATGCGCTATCCGCGCCGCCGTCAGGTGCTGCTCAAAGAATGGCGGGCGACGCTCGACACGCCAAGCTAAGGCTGCTGCTCAGTTGAGACTGCTGCCAGAATCTGGCAGTGGCATACGCTATGCTCCTCCAGTCGAAACCATCTGGAGAGCAATTCATGACACCGCCCAATTTCGTCATCCTCTATGTCGACAAGCCTGAGCAAAGCGGCGCCTTCTATAGCGCGCTGCTTGGGCGGCAACCGGTCGAGACCTCGCCGACCTTCGTGCTGTTCGTGCTCGACAACGGCTTCAAGCTCGGCCTCTGGTCGCGTCACACCGTGGAGCCGGCTGCCGCGGCAGCGGGCGGCGGCGCCGAGATCGTCTTTGCGCTGGACACGCCGGGTGCCGTCGACGCCACCCATGCCGAGTGGGCCGGCCGCGGGCTGAAAATTCTGCAGACGCCGACCGACATGGATTTCGGCCGCACCTTCGTCGCGCTTGATCCCGACAGCCACCGGCTGCGGGTTTATTGGCAAAGGGAGTAGGGCAGTAGGGCAGTAGGGGAGTACGTGACAGGAAACATAGCTGGCGCGGCGCCGCACGATCAGTGCGGTTCCTACTCCCCTACTCCCCTTTCGCTTGCCCGATACACGGCAATGCCGGCGGCGAGGTCCTCGAGGGCTGCGCCGACCGACTTGAACAGCGTGATCTCGTCGTCGTTCTGCCGGCCTTTTTTCTGGCCGCGCGCCAGTTCATAGAGGTCGGCGACAATGGCTTCCGGCTTCAGAACGCCGGAGGCCAGCGGCTGGACGATATCGCCGGCTTCCTTGGTGGCGCCGGCGCGGGTGTCGACATAGACGCGGGCGCGTGCAATCGCGTCGTCGTCGCTTTCGCGCATCGCCGGCGTGAAGCCGCCGACCAGATCGACATGGGTGCCGGACTTCAAGAGTGCGCCCTTGATCAGTGGCATGGTGGTGATGGTCGCCGACGATACGATATCGGCCTTTCCGAGTTCGGCGTCGAGATCGCCTGCTGCTTCGGCCGCAAAACCCTCGGCACGCAATTTTGCCGCGACCTTTTCGGCATTCGACGACGTGCGGTTCCAGATGCGGATGTTCTTGATCGGACGCACCGCCGAATGAGCCTTTGCAAGGAATGGCGACAGCGCGCCGGCGCCGACCACCAGCAGCCGCGATGCATCCTCGCGGGCCAGATAGGAGGCAGCCAGCGCCGAGGCACAGGCCGTGCGCCACTGTGTCAGCCTCTGGCCATCGATCAAGGCCTGAGGCTCGCCTGTGGCGCCGTCGAGCAAGAGGTAAAGCCCCATCACCGCGGGCTTGCCGACAGCATTGTTGTCAGGCGACACGGTGACGATCTTGACGCCGATATGGCCATCGGCCGAGGTGCCGGCTGCGTTGAAGTCGGTCCAGGCCGGCATCAAAAGCAGCGTCGAGGCGGCGCCATCGGGCCGCTCGACAGTGTGATGGTGCCTGACCGGCTGCACGGCGCCATCGCGAAAGGCGGTGCGTAACGTCTCGACCAGCCCGGAAAAGGTCAGCGCGCGGTCGACCTCGGCGGCGGAAATGGTCAGCATGAAAGGCTCCGTGGAGGACTAGGCCGGTTGTGCCTCAGGCCCGAGCCGCGGCTCAGTTCGTCGGCTTCGGCAAGACTGGGCTCTGCGACGCGGTGGGCGCGCGGCTGACCGCCTGGCGCAGGTTCTCGGCCTCGGCGCCGCGCTGGCGCGCCAGCTTGCGGTAGCGGCCCTGCTTGATCCAGGTCGCCAGGCTGCCGACGATCATGCCGATAGCCAGCGCCAGGAACAGGAAAATGAAGAGCGGCACGGTCAGCGTCAGCGCCGGATTGCCGGGATTGAACGGATCGAGTGTGAAGGCTACCGGTTCGCGGTTCGCGACGGCCAGCGCAATCAGGATGACGGCCAGCGGCACGAAAACCACGATGAGAATGAAGCGATTGAACATGTTTTTCCGTTCGGAAGAAAAGGCAGGAGCGGTGGCGCGTGCCGCGCCTATTTGCCTCCGTTCAGCCTTTCACGCAATTCCTTGCCGGTCTTGAAGAACGGTACCCATTTCTCCTCAACCTCCACGGATTCGCCGGTGCGCGGGTTGCGGCCGGTGCGGGCAGGGCGGTTTTTCACCGAAAACGCGCCGAAGCCGCGCAACTCGACCCGGTTGCCCTCGGCAAGCGCGTCGGTGATTTCATCGAAGATAGCGCTGACAATGTTTTCGACGTCGCGCAGGAAAAGATGCGGATTACGCGTGGCGATGATCTGAACAAGTTCGGATTTGATCATGAAAAGGCTCCCCGTGAAAGCAGTGCCGCCGAAATTATCAGAATGATTTTATTTGGTTTTTCACTCGTCCCAAGCGGTTCCTCAAGGGTGCCAGACGGAAACGAGACCGTCAAGAAACAAGCGGTCCGCTCCAATTTCGTGAAGGACGTCGCCGCCATGGCCGGGCAGGCCAAGCGCAGCGCCGACGGTCTGCGCCATCGCCTTGGAGAACAGGAAACCACCGCGTTTTTCCGTGTCCTTCCATTCCAGCACCTTGAGCTTGGCATCGACACCCTTGCCTGCAAGCCAGTCGATCGCTTCGGCTTCACCGCCGACCGCGTCGATCAATCTGTTGGCGACCGCCTGCCGGCCGGTGAAGATCGACCCGTCTGCGAGCGCCAGCGCCTCCGGCTTGGTCATGTTGCGGCGCTCGGCGACGATGCCGACGAACCAGTCGTAGCTGTCGAGGATGAGCTTGCGGACCATGGCGCGCTCATCGTCATTGGTCGGCTTGAAGGGAGAAGGCGACGCCTTCAAGGGCGAGGATTTCACCTCCTCCAGCTTGACGCCGAGCTTGTCCATGAGGCCGCTGACGTCCGGGTACTGGATCAGCACGCCGATCGAGCCGACGATCGAGGATTTGCGTGCGACAATATGGTCGGCCGCGGTGGCGATCATGTAGCCCGCCGAAGCCGCGAGCGTGCCGACCTCGGCCACCACCGGCTTGTCGGCGGCGAGCTTGCGCACTGCCTCATAGATCGACTCGCCACCGACGGTGGTGCCGCCGGGTGAATCGATCGACAGGATCACAGCCTTGACGCGCGGCGACTGACGGATGGCCTCCAGCCGCTTGATCAGTTCTTCGTCTTCGGTGATGGTACCTTCGATCTTGACCTTGGCGATGTGGTCGACTGCCGCGCTGGTGAAGTCGTCACCATAGATCCACGCCGAAAAGGCGATCAGCCCGGCTGCGGCGACGATAATCGCCGCGGTACGCCAGAATGTCAGCTTGCGGCGCAAGCGGCGGCGGTCGATCAGGTCGTCGGCTCTCAATGCCATGGTCAGCCTCGTAGTCGGTGGGAGCAGATGCTTTTAAAGCAACCATTCGCGCCCGGCTACCGTTTCCTGACGGGCTTGCGACAAAGGCCTCAGGCATTCGCGGCAAGCCTCAACCTGTCGCGTTCCACAGGCTCTAACACTGTGCGCCTATATCTGGTATGAGGTACAGGCTGCGCTGGGGCCATTTTCGTTGTACAGGGGCGGCTGTCACATTTTTGCGGTTTTCCTCGGCTTTTGCTTGCTTGAGGGCGCCGGCATCCCACCTATAGGGCGGCCTGGCGGGCAGGGGTTTAGAAGAAGCAGTCATGTTAGCGGGACCAATCGAACCGACCAACACCGAGACGGAGTTGGCTCCCAAGGCCGCAGGCCGGGCGCGGGTCGACGCGTTTGACATTGCGCAGCGTCATTCGCGCCGGGTCCGGATCCTGAAGCTGGCCGTACCGCTGGTCGCCGCCGTGATCGCGGTCGCGTTTCCGGTCTATTCCTATCTCATGGCACCCGCTGCAATCGAGGTGCAGGCCGACGGCGGCGCCTTTGCCGATGGCAAGCTGGTGATGGCCAATCCCAAGCTCAACGGCTTCACCAAGCAAAACCTGCCCTATTCGATGACAGCGCTCCGCGCCATACAGGATGTCAGCAAACAGGGCATCATCGATCTGGAAGGTATCAAGGCCAAGCTGCCGATTGCGGCCGACAACACCGCCGCCATCGGTGCTGCGCACGGCACCTACGATCGCGACGGCAACACATTCAGCCTGACCAGCGACGTGACCGTGTCGACCACGGATGGCGTGGTGGCAAAATTTAAATCAGTCTATCTCGACATGGCCGAAGGCACTATGAAGACAAGCGAACCTGTCGATGTCAGCCGCGGCGGGTCGCGGATCAGGGCGGATTCGATGTCGGTCCAGGACAATGGCAAGGTCCTGATTTTCGAGAACAAGGTGCGCGTCGACATCGATCCCGCCAGTTTGAAGGCGGCAGAGGCAAAGAGCGGAGAGACCAATGCGGTTCAGTAGTTCGGCACGGCGCCTCGCCGCGATCTCGGCGTTAACGCTTGGGTTGCCCTTGGGGCTGACCTTCGGGACGGCGCCGTCGCTGGCGCAATCCAGTGCCACCAGCCAAATGTCCGGCCTCAGGCTGTCGGGCGACAAGCCTATCCAGATCGAAAGCGACAAGCTCGAGGTGCGCCAGGCGGAAAGCGTCGCCGTCTTCACCGGCAACGTCAACGTCGTCCAGGGTCCAACCGTGCTCAAGGCCGGCAAAATGACGGTCTATTACGTCAGGGATGCAGGCGCCGCCAAAGGCGCCCAGCCCGCGGGTGCCGCGGCAATGACCGGATCCGCCAACATCGACCATCTCGAGGTCGACGATAAGGTCTACATCAAATCGGACGATCAGGTTGCCACCGGCGACCGCGGCACCTTCGACATGAAGACCGAAGTGCTGGTGCTTTCGGGCAGCAAGGTCGTGCTCTCGCAAGGCGACAACGTGCTTGTCGGCTGCAAGCTTACCGTGCAGATGAAGAGCGGCCTTGCCCAGGTCGACGCTTGCGGCGGCCGCGTCATGATGTCGATCACGCCGCCGGCGAAGTCTGGAGCAGCGAAACCCTGATGACCGGCATATCGTCGCTGCTGGCGCGTCTTCCAGGGCGCGCCGCCAGCAAACTTGCGGCACCGGCCAGGGTCACCGTCGAAGCGGCAAAGTTCAAGGGAACCTTGATCGCCAAAGGGCTGACCAAAAGTTACAAGGGCCGCAAAGTCGTCAGCGGCGTGACGCTGGGCGTGCGCGCCGGCGAGGCGGTTGGGCTGCTCGGCCCCAACGGCGCCGGCAAGACGACCTGTTTCTACATGGTGACCGGCCTGGTGCCGGTCGATGAAGGCACCATCGAAATCGACGGTTTCGACGTCACATCGATGCCGATGTATCGCCGCGCCCGTCTCGGCATTGGCTACCTGCCGCAGGAAGCGTCAATTTTTCGCGGCCTGAATGTCGAGCAAAACATCCGGGCCGTGCTCGAAGTGGTCGAAAAGAGCCGCAAGGAGCGTGAGCGGCTGCTCGACGAATTGCTCGAGGAATTTCACATCAGCCATCTGCGCAAGGCTCCGTCGCTGTCGCTCTCCGGTGGTGAGCGGCGACGCCTCGAAATTGCCCGTGCGTTGGCAACCCGCCCTGCCTACATGCTGCTCGACGAACCGTTCGCCGGCATCGATCCGATCGCCGTCGCCGACATCCAGCAGCTCGTGCGCCATTTGACGGCACGTGGCATCGGCGTGCTGATCACCGACCACAATGTCCGCGAGACACTTGGCCTGATCGACCGCGCCTACATCATCCATGCCGGTCAGGTGCTGACCCATGGCCGGGCCGACGAGATAGTCGCAAATGCCGATGTGCGGCGGCTTTATCTCGGCGAGGGATTTACGCTCTAAGTGCGAAATTCCGGTTCGAGCGGGATTTCCGGCGTAGTCCAGCAGCTTTTTCTTCAATTTTCTGCCTGAAAACGTGTCGGCAGGCGAGTTTTACCGCTCCTCGCCTTGACAAGCAAAAGCCGGGCCAGTTTCTATGCTGGCCTGGAAAATTCCTTCCAGCAGTGCGGGTGTGTAGACGGAGCGTTTGAAACCGAACCATGGCGTTGGCGGCAAAACTACAGCTACGACAGTCGCAGTCGCTGGTGATGACGCCGCAGCTGATGCAGTCAATCCGCCTGCTGCAGTTCACCCATCTCGAGCTGGAACGCTTCATCGACGACGAGATCGAACGCAATCCACTGCTGGAACGTGCCGAACCGCAGGAGGACGCCGCCAGCGACCAGGCGCAGAAGGGCGACGCTGCACCAGAACCAGCTGCCGACGGCGACTGGTTCGAAGCGGAGACGGCGTGGAGCGCCGAGGCGATCTCGGAAAAGCTCGATACATCGCTGGAAAACCTGTTTCCCGATGATCCTGGTACGAGCGAGCGGCTGGGGCCCGACCTGACGGCGCAATGGAAATCGGCGTCCGGCAACGGTTCCACCTCTTCCTCCGACGGCTTTGACGTCGCGGACATGGCGGCGGCTGCCATCACGCTGCGCGACCATGTCGGCGAGCAGGTAGCGCTCGCCTTTGCCGATCCGGCGGCCCGCCTGATCGCCAGCGAGCTTGCCGACGGCCTCGACGAGGCCGGCTACATGCGTGCCGACATGGCCGAGATCGCGGCCCGCCTCGGCACGAACGCCACGGCGGTGGCAAGGGTCCTGGCGGTCTGCCAGACATTCGAGCCCGCCGGCATCTTCGCCCGCGACCTCGCCGAATGCCTGTTGCTGCAGCTTGCCGTGCGCGACCGGCTCGATCCGGCGATGAAGGCGCTGATCGCCAATCTCGAACTCCTGGCACGGCGCGATTTCCAGACGCTGAAGCGGATTTGCGGCGTCGACGAGGAGGATCTGCTCGACATGCTGGCCGAGATCCGGGCGCTCGACCCGCGGCCAGGAATGGCATTTTCGTGCGGTGCCAGCGACGCAGTCGTGGCCGACGTCGAGGTGCGCGCAGCCAATGACGGCAGCTGGACGGTCGAGCTCAATGCCGAGACGCTGCCGCGCGTGCTGGTCGATCACATCTATTTCGCCCAGGTCACGCCACATGCGAAAAACCAGGCGGAAAAGGATTTCCTCGCCGAATGCCTGCAGAACGCCAACTGGCTCACGCGCAGCCTCGACCAGCGGGCGAAGACCATTCTCAAGGTGGCCTCTGAGATCGTGCGCCAGCAGGACGCTTTTCTCGTCCACGGCGTGCGGCACCTGAAGCCGCTCAACCTGCGTACGGTGGCGGACGCCATCGGCATGCACGAATCAACGGTCAGCCGGGTCACGGCAAACAAATACATGCTGACGCCGCGCGGTGTGTTCGAGCTGCGCTATTTCTTCACCGCCTCGATCGCTTCGTCAGGTGGCGGCGATGCGCATTCGTCGGAAGCGGTGCGCGACCGCATAAAGCAGCTGATCGACGAGGAGAAAGCCGTCGATGTGCTTTCCGACGATGCCATCGTCGACATGCTGCGGGAAAGCGGCGTCGACATTGCCAGACGCACGGTGGCCAAATACCGGGAAGGCATGAACATACCCTCTTCGGTGCAGCGGCGGCGCGAAAAACGCGCTTTGGCCAGCGCCGGCCGTTGAGCTCCGACGGAATTTCCACAGCTTTCGCAGTTCATTGACAAGCGGCAACGAAGTGGCTAGAAGCCCGCCCGCATGAGACGGGCTAGCGAGTGGATTTGAGTTCGCCGATGCCCGCACGAGAGATGGTCCGTCACGACGTAGGCCACGGGACGGCCAAGAAGGCGGCTTGTGATCAACCGGAAAGTTCGGATCTAAAATCGGCGCAAGTGACGCCGCAAAAGCTTGTGCGCGCGGACCACGAGTATAAACTCGGGACAGTTTGAAGCCTGAGCAAGGAAGGTCAGTTTTCAGATGACACTGCGCATATCGGGAAAACACATGGATATCGGCGATGCGTTCCGTACGCGCATCAACGACCGTGTCGGGGAAGTGATCGGGAAATATTTCGATCGGGGCTTTTCAGGGCAAATCGTAGTCGTCAAATCGGGGTCGCGCTACACGGCCGATTGCATGATCCGGCTGGACTCCGGTGCTTCGCTGCAGGCGACCGGCGATGCCCAGGATCCAACGCTTGCCTTCGATACCGCGGCAGACCGTCTGGAAACACGACTCAGGCGCTACAAACGCCGGCTGAAGTCGCACAATTCAGGCAATAGCAACGGCGAGCTCACCGACGTCGCCTATACGGTGATGGCGCCGCTTACCGACGACGAGGAGGACATACCGGAGAATTTCGCGCCGGCCATCGTCGCCGAATCGACCATGACGCTGCGGACCATGTCGGTGGCGTCAGCGGTGATCGAACTCGACACCAAGGACAGCCCGGTCCTGGTCTTCCGCAATGCCGGAAACGACCATCTCAATATCGTCTATCGCCGGCCGGACGGGAATATCGGCTGGATCGACCCGTCCACGGCCAAGGTCGCGCAGGGGTAAAAACCAGCCGCACGCGAGCGTGGGGACTGGCGACGGCAGGCGAACAAGGGATTTCAAGCATGGATCTGAGCGATCTCGTCAGCGTTCCGGCAATCATGCCGGCGTTGAAGGCGAACTCCAAAAAGCAGCTGCTGCAATTGCTGTCCGAACGGGCGGCGGCGATTTCCGGCATTCCGGAGCGAGAGGTGTTCGACACCATCCTGCAACGCGAGCGGCTCGGCTCGACCGGCGTCGGCAACGGCATCGCCATTCCGCACGGCAAGCTGGCTGGGGTGAAGCGGATCACCGGCGTCTTTGCCCGGCTGGAGACACCGGTGGACTTCGAGGCCCTCGATGATCAGCCGGTCGACCTGGTGTTTCTGCTTTTGGCTCCCGAAGGTGCCGGCGCCGACCACCTCAAGGCGCTGTCGCGCATCGCGCGGGTGCTGCGCGATGCCGACACGGTTGCCAAGATCAGAGGCACGCGCGACGCCGTGGCCATCCACGCGCTGCTGTCGGACACGCAGGCCTCGCACGCCGCCTGAGGTTTTGATTAAATCCCTTGAAGGGCCGCCCTGTGCGGCCCTGTCCGATTCCAACCAGATCGCTGCGCCATATGTGTCAGTTGATGGCGCCGTTGTCAGTGGATAACGACGTTAGTGGATAGCGACCGGGGTCAGATCGTTTTCCAGCGCGCCAGCCAGTGCCCGGTCGCGAGCGTCCGAAAGCAGGATCGGCTGGCCATTGGCGGCAAACAGGGCCCACAGTTCCAGACCCGGCGCGATTTCGCCGAGGCCCGGGAAACGGCCGCGCAGATCGTCGCTCGACACTTTCCTGAGATAGGCTACCGAACCTTCGCCGAGATGGGCGAACTCGCCGCTGGTCATGATGATATTTTCGTTAGTTCTGGTCATTTCAAGCCTCCTTGCCGCGAGACGCCGCTCAAGGCCATCCCGCATGAGAGCTATCGGCAAAAATCAGTCTTTCACCGATATGTTTATTTTTCGTACCAGCCGTTCGGACTCCGGCCGATCGAGATCGATCGACAGAAGGCCGTTCTTCAATTCCGCCGCAATCACCCGCATGCCGTCGGCCAGCACGAAACAGCGCTGGAACTGGCGCGCGGCGATGCCGCGGTGGAGAAATTCGCGCTCGGTGTCGTCGTTCTGACGGCCGCGCACGACCAACTGGTTCTCCTCCGTTGTGACATCGAGATCGCTTTCCGCGAAACCGGCGACGGCGAGCGTGATACGCAGCCTTTCGGTTTTGCCGTCGGCACCGCTGAGGCGCTCGATGTTGTAGGGAGGATAGCTGTCACCGGACTTTGCCAAGCGCTCCAGCGTCTTTTCCATGGAATCGAAACCGAGGAGAAGCGGGCTGGAAAAAGGCGTCATTCGGCTCATGTTACAGTGTCCTCTCAAGAGCGACATAAAGTGGAAAAACCCGGATGGCATTTTTCCCGATGGTCTTGATATGGTCCGCCGCCCGGCAGACTTCAAGCCGTCACACGTCCCGCCCAAAAAGACTTGCCAAAACAAGGAATTGAAATGCCCCAATCCCGCAGGATCATCATCGACACTGACCCCGGCCAGGACGATGCCGTCGCCATATTGCTGGCGCTGGGCAGCGCCGAGCTGGAGATCGTCGGCATCACCGCGGTGGCCGGCAACGTGCCGCTGAAACTTACCGAAAAAAACGCCCGCAAGATCTGCGAACTGGCCGGCCGGACGGACGTCAAGGTCTATGCAGGCGCCATCCGGCCACTGGCGCGCGAACTCGTCACCGCCGAGGAAGTGCATGGCAAGACCGGCCTCAACGGACCGCAACTGCCCGAACCAAAGATGAAGCTGCAGGACGAGTATGCGGTCGATTTCATCGTCGAGACGCTGATGAGGGAGGAGAGCGGCACGATCACGCTGTGCGCGCTCGGGCCGCTCACCAATGTTGCGCTGGCGCTGATCCGCGAGCCCAAGATCGCACCGCGCATCAAGGAGATCGTGCTGATGGGCGGCGGCTTCTTCGAGGGCGGCAATGTCACGCCGACCGCCGAATTCAACATCTATGTCGACCCGCACGCCGCCGATGTCGTGTTCAAATCCGGCATTCCGATCGTCATGATGCCGCTGGACGTCACCCACAAGGCGCTGACCACCGCCAAGCGCACGAAGGCCTTCCGCAAGCTCGGCACCCGGGTCGGCACGGCCACCGCGGACATGCTGGAATTCTTCGAACGTTTCGACGAGGAAAAATACGGCACCGACGGCGGCCCGCTACACGATCCTTGCGTCATCGCCTACCTGTTGAAGCCGAAGTTGTTCAAGGGCCGCAACTGCAATGTCACTGTGGAAACCGCATCAGAACTTACCATGGGCATGACCGTGATCGACTGGTGGGGCGTGACCAAGCGGCCGAAGAACGCCATGGTGATGCGTGACATCGACCACGATGCGTTTTTCGAGCTGTTGCTGGAAAGGCTGGGGCGGCTTTAAGGGCCGGCTTTCATCCCCCCTTGATGGGTTGGGCGGAGTGCCGTCATTGCCAAGCTGGAACACCCCTCATCCAACCGAGCTTCGCTCGGCCACCTTCTCCACAAGGGGAGAAGGGAAAGGTGCCGTTACTTCGCCTTGGAAAATGCCAGCCACAGGCCGCCGCCGACCAGGAAGCTGCCGCTGATCCGCGACAGCAGCTTGACGCGGCCGGCCGACAGCAGGCGCCCGGCGCGGCCGGCGGCCAGCGCGTAGGTCGAATCCGACACTGCGGCGAAGATCATGGCGGTGAGACCCATGACGCCGATCTGTAACGCGTAATTGCCTTCAGGCGCGATGAACTGCGGAAAGAAGGCGCCAAAGAACACCAGCGTCTTTGGATTGCTGATTGCTACCAGCAGGCCTTGCAGGAAAAAGCCACCGCGCGGTTTTTTTGCCGATCCATCGGCGTTCAGCTTGCCTTTCGAGCGGAACATCTGCACGCCCATCCAGATCAGGTAGGCAGCGCCAATCAGCCTGACCCACTCGAACCAATGTCCCATGCCGGCGATCAGCGAAGTCAATCCGATGCCGACAATGGCAATCATGATGGCCAGCCCGGCCTGGGTGCCGGCGACATTGGCGAGCCCGGCGCGCGAGCCGTGGCGTATGCTGTTGGCAATGATCAGCGTCACCGTCGGGCCCGGCACCAGGACGATGACGATGCAGGCGACGACATAGGTGGCGTAGAGTTCCAGCGACATTTTTCCCTCCGCAGAATGCCGCTCGTGCGGCGTGCTGTCGCGATCAATGCATGGCGATGAGTTGCGTGCAAGTCGGCGAAGCGCCGACAATGCGGAGCTGATTTCAGCAGGCGCCGGCCTGCCATGGCAGCGTTGCCTCATAGGCGGCAGCCGCCCTCAGCACGGAGGGGTCACCGCGCGGCCGCCCGATCAATTGCATGCCCATTGGCCT
Source organism: Mesorhizobium sp. M1142 (assembly GCF_040318565.1). Classification (NCBI taxonomy): domain Bacteria; kingdom Pseudomonadati; phylum Pseudomonadota; class Alphaproteobacteria; order Hyphomicrobiales; family Phyllobacteriaceae; genus Mesorhizobium; species Mesorhizobium sp. M1142. The sequence continues at coordinate 32,475 of NZ_JAMYMK010000015.1, read as the reverse complement.
GCCCCTGGAGTCGAAGCCCGCCGGCACATTGATCGCCGGGCAGCCGCCCAGCGTGGCGAGCGCTGAGACCTGCATCCAGCGGTGATAGCTGTCCATGGCACGCCCGGCCACTTCCCTTGGCCAGAGGGTGGCGACGTCGAAGGGAAAGACCTGTGCGGCTGGCAGCGCAATCAGGTCGAAACGCTCGAAGAGCGACAGCAGCATTCGATGCCAGGACGAGCGCCTCACAGTTGCCGCATGGATTTGCGGCGCGGTGAGGCGAAGCGCATGTTCCACCTCCCACACGGCCTCCGGCTTCAGCAGACTGCGTTTCAAGGGATCATCGTAGTGCACCTTGAGCGCACAACCGCTGCTCGCCTGCCGAAGCGTTACAAAGGCCTGCCACAGCGCTTCGAAGTCGAATTCCGGCATCAGCGGCTCGGCCTCGAAGGTCACATCCGCGAACCGGCCGAGTGCTGCCTCGCAAAGCTGTAGAATGCCTGCTTCAACCGGCAGATGGCCGCCGAGATCGCCGAGCCAGGCGATACGCCCTCCGGCCGCCGGCGTTTCCACCCCTTCGAGAAACGAGCCTGGCTTATCATGCGACAGCGGCGCGCGAGGATGATAGCCGGCCTGCACGTCGAGCAGCAGCGCCATGTCGCGCACGTTACGCCCCATAGGCCCTTCGACGCCCATCTGCGCATGAAACACATCAAGGTCAGGGCCAGCCGGCACCAATCCCTGCGACGGGCGGAAGCCATGGACATTGTTGTAGGCAGCGGGATTGCGTAGCGAGCCGCCAAAATCGCTGCCATCGGCAACGGGAACCATGTCGAGCGCCAGCGCGACCGCCGCACCGCCGCTCGAGCCGCCGGCGGTCAGCGCCGGGTCGAATGCGTTGAGCGTCTGTCCGAACACGGTGTTGTAGGTGTTGGAGCCGAGCCCGAATTCGGGAACGTTGGTCTTGCCGATGATGATCGCGCCGGCCTTGCGGACGCGCTCGACGAAGAAATCGTCTTCCTCAGGCACGAAATCGACGAAGATCGGCGAGCCGAAGGTGGTTCTCAGGCCTTTTGTCAGCGCAAGATCCTTAATCGCGATCGGCAGGCCGAACAGCGATCCGGTATCTCCTCCTCGCGCCAGATGGGCGTCAGCGTTGTCGGCCTCGCGCAGGATGTCGGCATGTTCGCGCAATGAAACGATAGCGTTGACCAGCGGGTTCACCGCCTCGATCCTGTCGAGGAATGCCGCGACCACTTCGCGCACCGAAAGCTGCCGGTGCCTGATCTTCTCGGTAAGCTCCACGGCAGACAGGCGGCAGATGTCGCCGGCGGGCGGTACCGCATGCTTCGTGGTCGGGCGCACGGCTGTCATACCGCTTTAGCCTGCGGATTTCTGCAGGGCGACATCGACATCCCTGGCCAGCGGGATGGCCGGCTGTGCACCGGCTTTCAGGCAGGCCAGCGAACCGGCGGCGGCAGCGCGGGCAAGCGCCTGGTCGAGCGGCAGGCCGGCTGCCAGCCCGGCTGCAAAATAGCCGCAGAACGTGTCGCCGGCGCCGACCGTGTCGAGCGGGGTGATCTTCAGCGCCGGAACCATCAGAAGATCGTCCGGCGTTGCCGCCAGAACGCCGTCCGGGCCAAGCGTGACGACGATGGTGCGGCCGGTTCTCGAGGCATAGTCGCGCATCCGCGCCGGGCGGTCGCGGCCACTCAATGACAGCGCCTCGCCATAGAGGTCGAACTCGGTTTCGTTGGCGACGAGATAGTCGGCCTTGCCGAGGAAGCCGGCAGCGTCGCTGTGGAAAGGTGCGGTGTTGAGCACTGTGATCGCGCCGGCCGTCCTTGCCGCGTCGAGTGCTGCCTCGACGGTCTGCAGCGGGATCTCCAGTTGCAGCAGCACGACGTCGCCGTTTTTCAGGAAGGCCTTGGAAAGGTCACCCGGCACGACCGAATCATTGGCGCCCGGCACGACAGCGATCACGTTCTCGCCGTCGGCGCCGACCATGATCAGCGCAGTACCGGTAGAGGCAAAGGTCTCGCCGACGCCGGACAGGTCGATCTTGCCGTCGCGCAGCAGCGCCAGAGCCTCGCTGGCGAAGCTGTCCTTGCCGACTGCGCCGACCATGCGCACCTTGGCCCCGGCGCGGGCGGCGGCCAGCGCCTGGTTGGCGCCCTTGCCGCCGGGAGCAGTAGCGAAACCGGAGCCGCGCACCGTCTCGCCGGGACCGGGCAAGCGGTCGACACTGGCGATGAGGTCGAGATTGATGGAGCCGATGACGACGATCAAGAAGTGCCTCCCGCTAGCGCATGCGGGAAGCTACTCCGTAAGATCGCTGCTTGTCACCCTAGCGGTCCTTACATCGCTCCTATCGTTCCATTCTTTGGCTATTCACGAAGAGACCTGTCCCGCCTCCCAGCCGAGGATGGCGCGTTTGCGGGTCAGGCCCCAATGGTAGCCGGTGAGCGCACCGGACTTGCCTAGAGCCCGGTGGCACGGCACGACAAAGGACATCGGATTGGCACCGACCGCGGCACCGACAGCCCGGCTGGCGCTCGGTGCGCCGATGCGCGCGGCGATCGAGGAATAGGTGCAGGCCTGGCCCATCGGAATACGCAGCAAGGCTTCCCAGACGCGGACCTGGAAGTCGGTGCCGATCATGACGACGCGGAGCGGCTGGTCGGCGCGCCACAGCGTCGGATCGAAAATACGCGCGGCATAGGGCGCCGTTGCAGCCATGTCCTCGATATAGCTAGCGTTCGGCCAGCGGCTGGACATGTCGGCAAAGGCCGCACGCTCGCCGCCCGGATCGTTGAAGGCGAGGCCGGCGAGGCCGCGGTCCGTCACCATGATCAGCGCGATGCCGAAAGGTGAGATATGATAGCCGTAGCGGATGGTGAGCCCGGCGCCGCGGGTCTTGTAGTCGCCCGGCGACATCGCTTCGTGGGTGACGAACAGATCATGCAGCCGGCCTGGACCGGACATGCCGAGCTCGAACGAGGTTTCAAGCAGCGGCATGCCGGCATCGAGCAGCTTGCGCGCGTGATCGAGGGTAACGGCCTGCAGAAAAGCCTTGGGCGACAGGCCGGCCCAGCGGGTGAACAGCTTCTGCAGCCCGGTCGGCGTTTCGCCGACCTCCTCGGCCAGCACTTCCAGCGAAGGCTGGTCGCGATAGTCGAGGCTGATCTTTTCGATGGCACGACGGACGATTTCGTAGTCACCGCCTTCAGGCGTGATGTCTTTCTGAAGGATTGCTGTCGTTTTGAGAGGCATTTGGGCGTTCATGGCAGTATCTCCTTGCGTGCGAATATCGTCCTTCGCGGCGGCGATCACCACCCGAAACTTGCTTTCCCGCAGCATGTACCCAGATAGAGCTGACTTTGAATGGGGAGGACGGTCGTGGCTGGTGAAAAGGTAAACCTGACCGGGGCAAAGGAGACTTTGCTTTTGACACTTTACGGCAAGGCGCTGGAGAGCCGGCTGCCCAATTCGCTGCTCAGGGACTACTTTGCCGACGAGGCGGTGCGCAACATCGATTATGATTTCTCACGGCTCAAGGTCGACAACAATCTCGGCATCGGTCTAGCAATCAGGGCAAAGACGCTGGACGTCTGCGTTCAGGACTTTCTCGCCCGAATCCTGCTGCATCTGGGGTGTGGGCTCGACACGCGCATATTCCGTATCGACCCGCCAGCCGGCGTGGACTGGTTCGACGTCGACTATCCCGAAGTCATCGACCTCAGGCGCAGGCTCTATCCCGTGCGGGATCGCTACCACCTGATCGCTTCGTCGCTCACCGAACCTGGATGGCTGAACGAAGTACCTCGGGATCGCCCGGCCATAGTCGTGGCGGAAGGCCTGACTCCCTACCTGGCCGCCGAGGACGGGCAGCAACTGTTTTCTCGTTTGGTGGGACATCTTTCGAGCGGCGAACTGGTTTTCGATGCCTATAGTCGCCTGGGCCTGAAGATCATTCGCCTCAATTCCTCCTTCCGCGCCACCGGCGCCGAGGTCCATTGGAGCATTGAGAACCCGCATGAATTGGAGCGAGCCGTTCCGAAGCTGCGGTTCATCGAGGACATCCCTGCCTATAAGCCGGAACATGCCGCTCGCATGCGCTGGCTCGCGAAACTGTTTGTTCGCTTTTGGAAATACATTCCAGCATTGCGCAAGATCGGCAGGCTGTTGCGCTATCGGTTCTGAAACGCTGGCTCAGCGCGCCTTGGCGGTCGCCAGAGCGCGCGAAAATGCGGTGGCAAAACTCTCGCGGTCGTCGGGGTTGAGAAAGGCGCCGATCGAGACGGTTTTTCCTTGCGCCTCGACCGCCATTCTGGTGATGCCGATCTCGGCGTGGCGGGCGATCGAAAAGCGTGCCCAGAACGGATTGAAGCGGTGTGATTCCGATTTGCCTGACGGGGCAGTCTTGCGGATATCGAGGCTGGTGCGCGACACCGACACCTCCTCGCGAGCCCGGGCGGCGCGATAATTCGCACGGAAGGCGATATAAACGCCGATCACGTCGAGGCCGAAGAAGCCGAACACCGGCCAGGCGCCGCGCGACAGAAAAAACGCTCCGGTCACCAGCCACCCGAACAGCAGTGCGCCCATCAGGATGGCAAAGCCGGTCTTGCCCAGCGACCGGTGCGGTGTCAGCAGCGCCTGGAAGAATGGCTCGTCGGCCTGAAATGAGGCGTTTGTGTCGCTCATTGGGGAATATTATAGGAAGGCAATGACAAGCCCCAAGCCCAAAAACTCTTCCGCGCTCAAAAAAGACCTGCTGCCCGGCCGCCGCGATGACTCGAACGCCAAGCCGCGTCCGCGGCCGGCGAGATCGCGGGCGCTTTACAGCCCGGCCGAGGTGCATGAGATTTTTCGCCGTTTTTCCGTTCAGCGGCCGGAGCCGAGAGGCGAACTCGAACATATCAACCCCTTCACGCTGCTGGTGGCAGTGGTGCTTTCGGCTCAGGCAACGGACGCCGGCGTCAATAAGGCGACGCGGGCGCTGTTCAAAATTGCCGACACGCCGCAAAAGATGCTGGCGCTGGGCGAGGCCAAGCTCGGCGACCATATCCGCACCATCGGGCTATGGCGCAACAAGGCCAAGAACGTCATCGCGCTGTCCGAGGCGCTGATCCGTGACCATAGCGGCGAGGTGCCTGAGGATCGCGATCAACTGGTCGAGCTGCCGGGTGTCGGCCGCAAGACCGCCAATGTCGTGCTCAACGTCGCCTTCGGCCAGCACACGATGGCAGTCGACACGCACATCTTCCGCATCGGTAACAGGCTCGGCCTGGCGCCGGGCAAGACGCCGGAACAGGTAGAGCAAGGTTTCCTGAAGATCATTCCGGATGAATATATCCGGCATGCGCATCATTGGCTGATCCTGCACGGCCGCTATGTCTGCAAGGCACGCAAGCCGGATTGCCCGGCCTGCGTCATCGCCGATATCTGCAAGGCCAAGGAAAAGACGACCAGCGTGCCTGCACCACTGGTCGAGATCGGGCCGCTCGGGCCAGTGGAAGCAGCTCAGGACCGAGCAGCGGCAACCACTGCCCGCTAGCTGAATCTAAAGTTCCTTTTATGCGGCGACATCCATGTTCAGGAACTCTCCTCGACGAACACCTCTTCGCGCTTCTTCTTGACCGCGGGGAGAAAGACGATGACGAGCACGGCGAGCGCGATGAGGAGCAGGCTGGCGCTGATCGGCCGCATCACGAAGGTGCTTGGGTCGCCGCGCGAGAGGATCATGGCGCGGCGCAGGTTTTCCTCAAGCAGCGGGCCGAGCACGAAGCCGAGCAGCAGCGGCGCAGGTTCGCAGCGCAGCTTGGTCAGGAGGTAGCCAAGCAAGCCGAAGAAGGCGACGGCATAGAGGTCGTAGACATTGGTGTTGACGCTGTAAACGCCGATCGAGCAGAACGCCATGATGATCGGGAAGAGCACGTAGTAGGGGATGGTAAGGAGTTTCACCCAGAGCCCGATCAGCGGCAGGTTCAAGACAATCAACATCAGATTGCCGATCCACATCGAGGTGATGATCCCCCAAAACAGCGCGGGCTGTTCGATGGCGACATTGGGGCCGGGCACGATGCCCTGGATGATCATCGCGCCGATCATCAGCGCCATTACCGGGTTGGCCGGAATACCGAGCGTCAGCATTGGGATGAAGGAGGTTTGGGCGCCGGCATTGTTGGCCGATTCCGGTCCGGCGACGCCTTCGATGGCGCCCTTGCCGAATTCCCCCGGGTTTTTCGAGACGCGCTTTTCGACGGTGTAGGACGCAAAGGCGGCAAGGATCGCGCCGCCTCCGGGCAGGATACCGAGTGCCGAACCGATGATCGTTCCGCGCACGATGGGAGCCGCCATGCGGCGAAAATCTTCTTTACCCGGCATAAGGCCGGAGATACTTCGGATCAGCACGGAACGCTCATGCTCGTTTTCGAGGTTGCGCAATATCTCGGCGACGCCGAAGACGCCGACCGCCACCGCGACGAAATTCAGCCCGTCGGCATATTCGCGGATACCGAGTGTGAAGCGGGGCGTACCGGTGTAGATATCGGTGCCGACAAGTCCCAGCAGCAGGCCGAGCACGACCATAGCCAGCGCCTTGACGACCGAGCCGTGGGCGAGCGCGACGGACGAGACCAGGCCGACGATCATCAGCGAAAAATACTCGGCCGCGCCGAATCTCAGCGCTATCGCCGTCAGCGGTGGGGCAAAGATGGCGACGAGGAAGGTCGACACCGTGCCGGCAAAGAACGAGCCTATCGCCGCGGTCGCCAGGGCTGCTCCGGCGCGGCCGTTCCTGGCCATCTGATAGCCGTCGATTGCGGTGACGGCCGACGAGGATTCGCCGGGCATGTTGATGAGAATGGCGGTGGTCGAGCCGCCATACTGCGCGCCGTAATAGATACCGGCGAGCATGATGAGAGAGGAAACCGGGTCGCCAATCTGGAAGGTGATCGGCAACAGCATGGCGATGGTTGCGGTGGCACCGATGCCGGGCAGGACGCCAATCAGCGTGCCGAGAAGGACGCCGATCAGGCAGAAGCCGAGGTTTGCCAAAGATGTGGCTGTCGAAAAGCCGAGTGCGAGGTTGCTGAGGAGTTCCATTTCATCTCCTCACAACGATAGGGGCAACCACGGGCCGAAACGCCGGAACGGCAGGCCGAGGGCGTAGCTGAAAACGACGAATGCGAACAGCGTCAGGCCGGCCGACAGCACGAGTGCGGTCAGCGGCCTCATGCGGCCGCTACCGAACGATGCGATCAGCGCCGTCAGGAAGATCGACGGGATGAAGCCGAGGCCGCGCACCGTCAGGCCGAAGAAGATCGGAGCAGGCAGGATAAACAGCATGCCGCGCCACGCGATGTAACCGATCGGCTCGCTCTCGAAACGCACCGCTTGGACAAGGATGGCGGCGCCAAGCAGGATCAGCACGATCGCCAGCACCAGCGGGAAATAGCCCGGCCCCATGCGAAAGGCGGTGCCGATTTCGAGGCCCAGCGACTGCAGCGCGAAAAAGGCGCCAATAAAGACCAACAGCGCGGCGCATATGCCGTTGGTCCTGTCGATTGCGAAAGGTTTCATTGCGTCCTCCCGGCTCGCCTCATGGGCGTGCCGATGCCGGTGTAAAAAAACGGGGCGCTGATGGCGCCCCGTTAGAACCTTTAGTCGGCGTACTGGCCGGCCGCTTCGATGATCGGCTTCCAGCGCGCGATCTCACTTTCCAGCTTAGCTTTGAGCGCGGCCGGCGTGGCATCGGCCTCCGGCGACGGCTTGGTGCCGAGTTCGGCAAATCGGGCGACGACATTCTGGTCCTTCAGCGCCACCTGCAGCGATTTCGAAAGGCGTTCGGTGATCTCGGCCGGTGTGCCCTTGGGGGCATAGATTCCGTGCCAGATGCCGACCTGCACCTGGGGAAGGCCGGCTTCTATCGTCGTCGGCACGTCCGGCAGCACATCGAGGCGTTGTGGCGAGGTTACGGCATAGGCCTTGATAGTGCCGCCCTGGATCTGCTTGGTGGTATTGGTCGTCTGGTCGCACATGATATCGACCTGGCCGCCGAGAAGATCGGTCATGGCCGGGCCAGTGCCCTTGTAGGGTACGGTGACCAGCGGCGTGCCGATGGCGCTCATGAACAGCATGCCGCACAGATGCGAGGCGGCACCGATCCCGGCATTGGCAACGGTGATGCTGTCCTTGTTGGCCTTGGCATAGTCGACCAGCCCCTTCAGATCGGTCGGCTCGAGGTCCTTGCGGCCGACGATGGTCATCGGCACCTCGGTGACGAGGCCGACATATTCGAAGCCGTTCAGTGTGTCGTAGGCGAGCTTTCTATAGAGCGTAGCACTGGTAGCCATGCCGATGTGATGGAGGAGCAGCGTGTAGCCGTCAGGCTCGGCATTTGCGACGCGGCCGGCGCCGAGCGTGCCGCCGGCGCCGCCGACATTCTCGACGGTGACCTGCTGGCCGAGGTCTTTCGACATAGCTTCCGCGACAAGACGCGTGACGGTGTCGGTCGGGCCACCGGCCGAAAACGGCACGACAATGGTGATGGTGCGTTCGGGGTAGGTCTGCGCGCCAGCGGCCGACGGATAAAGCATGGCGGCCGCAGCGGCAGCCAACGCGGCGATGAGTTTTCGCATCGTGTTTCCTCCCAGGATATGATTGCCAACCGCTGCGCGGGTTCCTCTAAACCGACTGTAGATAGAGCAATAACTAGCGCAACCCGACAAATGACAATCGCGCTCAAACGGCAAACCGCACGTTTCTCTGCGCAAATGAGTGGCAAGGTTGGGCCGTGCGATGCCCTTCCTCCAACCTATTCTAGTAGCCGTAGCCGCGCGCCATCGCCGCCGCGAACACCGGGATCAATAGGAAGATCGATGCCTCGGTGCGGACATAGGTGCGAACGGACGCCAGCTCCGCCGCAGGAACCTGGTAGCCGGGACTGATGCTCGCCTGCGTGTTCCAGGATAGGAAACGGATGGTCGGGATAATCGACAACAGGCCGACAATGGCGAAAGCGGCCATCTTTGCCCAGAACATCCAATTGTAGACGTAGAATTCCCAGCCTTTCAGACCATAGACGACGCGGCCGATGCCAACGACGATGATCAGCATGGCAATGATGCCGTAGTGGCGGTCGATGCCGACGAGCCGCTTCAGCGTCGCGGCGGACAAGTCGCTGCGGATCAGGACGAATTCGGCGCCGATGATGCCTGCCAACGAAAACACCAGCAAATGATGGCAGATGGCAAGCACAAGGTCGGTGGTGTCCATGCTGTATTCCCTCTGTCGGGCGGCAGCGCCGAACCCAACGCGCCTGAACCAATACCGGAGAAAAACTAACACCGCCTGGCAGGATTCACATCAGCCTGGAAGATGATCTACACAGCCTTGGCTCTTGTTTTTCACAACGGATTTGGATTTCCCGTCTCGTGCGTGTCGCTGTCCCCCTTTTGGAAGACCTGCATTAGGCACCGGCAACACAAACGAGACATGACCATGGCCAGTCCGCATACAATTGTCGCCCCAGTGCTTGAGACCTCGCGCACGGTCCTGCGGCCGCACCGGCTTGACGATTTCGACGCCTATGTCGCTATGTGGGCCGATCCCGTCGTCACCCGCTTTATCGGCGGGAAGCCGCGCACGCGGGAGGAAAGCTGGATGCGCTTCCTACGCCACGCCGGCCTGTGGTCGCTTCTGGGCTACGGCTTCTGGGCGATCGAGGATAAGGCGACCGGCTGCTTCATCGGCGAGGCCGGCTTTCACGATCTGAAACGCGACATGACGCCGTCGATCGAGGGCATTCCGGAGACCGGCTGGGCTCTGGTTTCGGGCGCGCATGGCCACGGGTTGGCCAGCGAAGTCGTCGCACGGGTGCTTGCCTGGGGCGACGAGACGTTCGGCGCCGCGAAGACCGTCTGCATCATCGATCCGGAGAACACCGGATCGCTGAACGTCGCGGCAAAATGTGGTTACGGCGAAGTGCTTCGAACCGTCTACCAAGGCAAGCCGACCATCCTGCTGGAGCGGCAGCCCTGACGGGCGCCGTCTGGCGTCTGCCTGCCACGTCGTCCGGCGTCAAGTTCGCCTGCCTGAAGATCGCACAGTCCGATTGTGCCGCATGCGGCGTGTTCTGTCTTTGACAGGAGGACGCAAACTCTGCATGAATTTTATCGAGCGGGTCTGAAATCAGGCCACGTTTCTGGCAGGCACCGGAGGAGGTGTCGCGATTTGGAGGAATCCCATGCTGAACAGACGCCGATTCTTGATGAGCACCGCGGCAGCAGGTGCTGCCGGACTCACGGCATCGCATTTTGTCCCCGCCTTTGCGCAGGACGCGCCGCAGCTGCAGATTTTCGTGCCGGCGGCGCCGGGCGGCGGCTGGGACCAGACGGCGCGCGCCATGGACCAGGTGCTGCGCAGCGAAAAACTGATTTCCGGGTCGCAGATCACCAATGTCGGCGGCGCCGGCGGTACTGTCGGCCTGCCGCAATTCGTCAACCAATGGAAGGGCAAGGGCAATGCGCTGATGGTGGCCGGCATGGTCATGGTAGGCGCCATCATCGCCAACAAGGCGGCCAACAACCTTACCGAGGTCACGCCGATCGCCCGCCTCACCGGTGAGTTCGAGGCGCTTGTGGTGCCGGCCGCCTCGCCGTTCAAGACGGCCGCGGACTTTGTCGCGGCTCTCAAGGCTGACCCGACGCAGGTTCCGGTTGCTGGCGGTTCGGCCGGCGGCTCGGACCATATATTGTTCGGCCTCATCGCCAAGACCGTTGGTGTTCCGGCCACCAATCTTTCCTATGTGCCGTTCGCCGGCGGCGGCGAGGCGCTTTCGGCGCTGCTCGGCAACCAGGTCGCGGCCGGCATCTCCGGCTACGGCGAGTTCGCCGAACAGGTCAAGGCGGGTGCGCTGCGGCTGCTGGCCATCTCCGCGGACAAACGCCAGGAGGGGATCGATGCGCCGACGATGAAGGAAGCAGGCATCGATGTCGAGCTGTTCAACTGGCGTGGCGTCTTCGCACCGCCCGGCGTCTCGGACGCCGACAAGGCAGCAATGATCAAGCTGATCGAGACCATGGCCAAGAGCGACGCCTGGGCCACCGAATGCAAGAACCGCAACTGGACGCAGATCCTGCTTACCGGTGACGATTATGCGAAATTCGTCGCAGAAGACACGGCCCGCATCGGGACGATCCTCAAGGACCTCGGTCTAGCGTGATGCTCTCGGCAAGGGGTGGCAGCCTGCGCCAACCCTTGCCGACTTTCGCTAGCCGCATGGACATACGCGGCGCCGGAGGTGAAACTACGCCAAGATCGGCCGGGTGAGACCGGTCCAAGGAGAACCGGCCCCAAGGGACCGACATTGGGAGGACGATGATGAGCACCAGCGACCAGCCGGCGCCGCCGCGCCTTGCAGTGCCCGAACTGCTGATCGGCGTCGGGCTCCTCGCCTGTGCGAGTGCGGTTGCCTGGCAGACGCTGGCAATCCCGGTGTCGCCGCTCTATTCCAAGGTCGGTCCGACCGTCTTTCCCTACATCACCATGACCGGCATGGTGATCCTGTCGCTGCTGCTCATCATTGCCGCCTTGCGGGGCGGCTGGCAGCCGGAGGACGAAAAGGCGACGCCGACCGACTGGAAGGCGATGGGCATCGTCGCCCTCGGACTGATCGCCAACCTCGTGCTGATCCAGCCGCTCGGCTTTACCGCGGCATCTGTCATCATGTTCGTTCTCATCTGCCACGGTTTCGGCAGCCGGCGCCCGCTGCGTGACGTGCTGCTCGGGCTGATCCTGGCGCTTGCCGCCTATTTCGGCTTTGCCAGGGCGCTCGGCGTCAATATCGGCGCCGGCTTCATCGAAAACCAGCTGAACGCGATCGTCGATTCGCTCGTCACCATGCTGAGGGGCTGACGCCATGGAAACGCTCGGCCATCTCGCGCACGGATTTTCGGTCGCCTTCTCGCCGATCAATCTCATATGGTGCCTGGTCGGCACCACGCTTGGGACTGCGATCGGCGTGCTGCCCGGCCTCGGACCGGCACTGACCATAGCGCTGCTGTTGCCGATCACCTATCAAGTGGCGCCGGAGGCGTCCTTCATCCTGTTTGCCGGTATCTATTACGGCGCCATGTATGGCGGCTCGACGACATCGATCCTGCTCAACACGCCTGGCGAAAGCGCCACCATCGTCACCGCGCTCGAGGGCAACAGGATGGCCCGCTCCGGCCGTGGCGGTGCGGCCCTGGCGACCTCGGCGATTGGTTCCTTCGTCGCCGGCACGCTGGGCACGATCGGCGTTGCCTTTCTGGCGCCGATCGTCGTCAAATTTGCGCTGGCCTTCGGCCCGGCCGAATATTTCTCGCTGATGGTGCTGGCCTTCATCACGGTTTCGGCGGTGCTCGGCTCGTCGTCGGTACGCGGCCTGACCAGCCTGTTCGCCGGCTTCGTCGTCGGCATGATAGGCGTCGACCTGCAGACGGGGCAGCCGCGCTTCACCTTCGGCATGAGCGAATTGCTGGATGGCGTCGACGTCATCGTCGTCGCCGTTGGCCTGTTCGCCGTTGGCGAGACGCTTTACATGGCCTCGCGCCGCTATGCCGGCAAGGACGACATCGTGCCGTTGAAAGGGTCGCTCTACATGACCGCGGCCGAATGGTCGCGCTCGTGGAGGCCATGGCTGCGCGGCTCCCTGATCGGCTTCCCGATCGGCGCCATGCCGGCCGGCGGTGCCGAAATCCCGACCTTCCTCTCCTATGCCATCGAGAAGAAACTCTCCAGACACAAGGACGAGTTCGGCACCGTCGGTGCCATCGAGGGCGTTGCCGGACCGGAAGCAGCCAACAATGCATCCGCGGCCGGCGTGCTGGTGCCGATGCTGACGCTCGGCCTGCCGACCTCGGCGACGGCCGCAATCATGCTGTCGGCATTCCAGAGCTACGGTATCAATCCGGGGCCGCTGCTGCTGACGACGCAGGCCGACCTAGTGTGGGGGCTGATCGCCAGCCTGTTCATCGCCAACGTCATCCTCGTCGTCCTTAACCTGCCGCTAATCGGGCTTTGGGTGCGATTGCTGAAGATCCCGGCGCCGCAGCTGTATGCCGGCATCCTGGTGTTCGCAACAGTCGGCACCTACGGCATCTCGCAATCGCCGATCGACCTCGTCATCCTCTATCTGCTCGGTGCCGCCGGTTTCCTGATGCGGCGTTTCGATTTTCCGACCGCGCCGGTTATCATCGGCATGATTCTCGGGCCGCTTGCCGAAACGCAGTTCCGCCGCGCGATGACCATCTCGAACGGCGATTGGACGGTGTTCTACAAGCATCCGCTGTCGCTGACGTTGCTGACGCTGGCCTTCATCGGGCTGGTTGGACCGCATATCTGGGCCTACATCGAGCACAGACGCATGCGGGGACCGGAGCACGTGCCGGGCGATGCCTGAGCTGTTCGTGACGTCATGACAGACCTGCTTTCCGGCATCCGCATCCTTGACCTGACCAATGTGTTGGCCGGCCCCTATTGCGCCTACCAGCTGGCATTGCTCGGGGCCGACGTCATCAAGGTTGAGACGCCGCAAGGCGGCGATCTGGCGCGCCAGCTCGGCGCCTCTCCGGAGCTCAACCGGGCGGGCATGGGCGCTTCGTTCCTGGCGCAGAATGCCGGCAAACGCTCGGTGGCGCTCGATCTCAAGCAGGAGGCCGACCGCGAACGCTTCCTCGATCTGGTCGCTTCGGCCGACGCGCTGGTCGAGAATTTCCGCCCCGGCGTAATGGACCGGCTGGGGCTTGGCCATGCCAGGCTGAAAGAGGTCCGGCCAAGCCTTGTCTATTGTGCGATATCGGGCTTCGGCCAGACCGGGCCGATGCGCGACAATCCAGCCTACGACCAGATCATCCAGGGTCTTTCCGGGATTATGAGCATCACCGGTACACCGGAAACGGCGCCGCTGCGTGTTGGCTATCCGGTCGCCGATACGCTTGGCGGGCTGGTCGGGGCGTTCGCCATTACCGCCGCGCTGGTCAAGCAGAAGACGACAGGCGAGGGCGCGTTCCTCGACGTCTCGATGCTCGAATGCACGCTTTCTGCGCTCGGCTGGCCGGTGTCGAACTATCTGACGGCGGACGTCGAGCCGCAGCCGATGGGCAATGAAAATATGACGGCCGCACCGTCTGGCGCGTTTCGCACCGGCGACGGCTTGCTCAACATCGCAGCCAACAAGCAGGAGCAGTTCGTCACACTGTGCCGGTTGATCGGTCGGCCGGAGTTGGCGTCGGATGTCCGCTTTGCCGAGCGAGAAACGCGCAAGCAGAACCGCATTGCATTGAAAGCGCTGATCGAGGATGCCTTGACGAGCGGCTCGGCCGCCGCCTGGGAGGAGACGTTCAATCGCGCCGGCGTGCCGGCAGGCCGGGTGCTGACAATCCCGCAGATACTGCAGGAGCGACAGGTGATCGAGCGCGGCATGACGGCGCGGTTCCCGGCTGTGTCCGGGATGGACCAGCCGCTGACCGTGGTGCGCTGCGGCTTCATGGTCGATGGCGAGGCACCTTTGCCGAGCAGGCCGCCGCCGGCGCTCGGCGAGCATATGGGCGAGGTTTTTGCCGGCCTGCCGCCGCGTGCCAGGAAAAGAGCGAAGGCATGAGCGGAACGCAAAACAAGACTGGTCGCGCACGCGGCGAGGAATGGTGGCAGACCGGCATCATCGAGATGCGCCCCGGCGTCATCCGCCTGCGCGGCTATGAAATCCAGGATCTGATCGGCCGCGTCAGCTTTCCGGCAATGATCTGGCTGATGCTGCGCGGCGAACTGCCAAGCGAGGAGCAGGCGGCGCTGCTTGGCATCGCGCTGGGTGCTGCCGTCGACCATGGGCCGCAGGCGCCGTCGATCGCCATCGCCCGCATGGCGATCACCTGCGGCGTCGGCATCAACAGCGCCATGGCATCAGCCGTCAACGTGCTTGGCGATGTGCATGGCGGCGCCGGCGAACAGGCGCTTTCCTTCTACGGAGACATCGCTGCCGAACTGGACGCCGGCATGCCGCTTGCGGACGCCGTGTCGGCGCGGCTCGATCGTTTCCTTGCCGGGGAAAACGGCTATGTGCCCGGGCTCGGCCATCGTTTCCATCCGGTCGACCCGCGGGCGCCCCGCCTCATCGAGTTAACCCGCGACTTTGCCGCGCGCGGCATCGTCAGCGGGCGCTTCGCCGACATCGCCGAGGCGATCGAGGCCGAGGTGGCGCGGCGCAAGGGCAAAAAAATCCCGCTCAATATCGACGGCGCCACGGCCGTCATCTACGGCGAGCTCGGCTTCCCGCCGCCGCTGACGCGCGGCCTTTTCGTGCTGTCACGCTCGGTCGGCATCCTCGCACATGCGTGGGAACAGTCGCAGGAAAGCGACCGCAACAAGGGGCCGCTGCCGCGCGAATGGCTGTGGGCCTATACCGGCATGCCGGTGCGATCTTTGCCCGAGGGCGACGGCGGCAAGTGAGATTTCGGTTCAAGTGACGGCGGCAGGCGCTGTGGCCAATTCCATCCCGATCCAGTCGTGATAGCCTCGATCCTTTACTGAGCGTGATCTTTTCCGAAAGCCGGATTCTTTTTTTTGGAACTATACTCCAGCTCGGGAATCCTGACGTTCCTCACCAGCGTCGAGAGATCCGGCTCGTCGATGAGCACCGCCGCGTCGGCCGGCGCCAGCCACGCACGCTGACGCGTCTTGGATTCTTCCCAGTCGGCAAGTTCCTCGGTTACCTCCAGCAAATAGACGACGACGTCGACACGGACGAAGCGGTTCGCCAGCCGCTTCCAGTAGCAATAGGTGCCGGCCGGCTGTTTCAGTGTCTTGCCGAGAACGCCGGCTTCTTCCTGTGCTTCGATGGTGGCCGCCTTGCGGCCGCTCTTGCCCTTCATCGGCCAGCCCTTCGGTACGATGAAGCGCCTCGTCGTTCGCGATGTGACCAGCATCACCTCGACGTCGCCATGCTCGTTCAGCCGAAACGGAATCGCCGCGACCTGGCGAATCCGGTCGCCCTTCCTTGCCTTGCGTACGACCTTCTTCTTGCTGGCTGCCATTCGATAATCCAGTCGAGGCGGTGCCCAAACGGCAAGGGCAGCGTTGCAAAGTCGGCCGCTTTCAATGGGCCGCAAGCGGAGCGGTTTCACAATATATAAGTCGGCTAAATAAATGAAAGGGCCGGTCGTCAGCGGCAGGTGCTGACAAAGCCGCTCCCCGACGGCAGCAACTGGCAAGTTGGCCTCATCTGCGGCACCTCCTGCCGCTCCGGTGTTGGGATTTGGCGATCCTGGGCACGGTACTGCTGTTGCTGCTGCTGGTATTGCTGCCGCCGCAGCCTGTTCTCCAACATCTGCAACTGGTCCTGCTGGATCAACACGTTGCGGTCGGCGGGACTGACGACCTGTGCCGATGCAGCAGGATTTACGCCCGACAGCATCGCCGAAGTCAGCATTGCCGACCCTAAAAACGTCAATAGACGAAGCCGTGACATCCATTCATTCCCGCACAAAACCGATCTTTCCTTAATATAGGGCTTTTGTCCGGCGACACCATGGCCGCCGCTGACTTGAAGCGGATTGGAAGAGGCATTTCGGCTTCGGATGCTCGTCGCGTCAATCGACTTCGCGCAGCCGGTATCCGACGCCGGTCTCGGTGGTGATATAGCGGGGCTGGTCGGGCGTTTTTTCGATCTTTTGCCTGATCTGCCGGACGTAGACTCTGAGATATTGAACGTCGGTGGAATCGCCCCAGACCTGCTTCAGCAGGAATTGGTGGGTGAGAACCTTGCCGGCATGTTGTACGAGGATGCGGAGGATGTCGTATTCCTTCGGCGAGAGCTTTATCTCCTTGTCCTCGACCTTGACGATGCGCTTCACCAGATCGACGGAGAGGTCGCCGGTCTGGAACACCGGTCTCTCACCCTGCTGCTGGAACTTGTGGCGAAGCGCGACGCGGATGCGTGCGACAAGCTCGTTCATACCGAATGGCTTGGTTACATAATCGTCGGCGCCGAGTTCGAGGGCCGAGACGATGCCGGCCTCATCAGTGCGGCTGGAAAGAATAACCACGGGAATGTCCAGGCCATCATCCCGCCATTTGCGGAGCAGCTCATGCCCGCTCATGTCGGGCAGGCCGAGATCGAGCAGCACAAGGTCTGGCTTTTCCGTCTCGATGAGTTCAATCGCCGCCCTGGCGTTCGGCGCCTCGCTGATCGCATAGCCTTGGCTGCCAAGCCCGACGCGAAGCAGTTTCCGGATCGGCGGTTCGTCGTCGACCACCAATATCCTGACGTCCAGGCTCGTCATGGCAGATCGTCCATATTTTGATGGCCCGCCTCGGGTTCGCCGAGATTGGGCAGTTCCGCCGGCACCAGCTGCATCTTGATCGTGAAAACCGCCCCCGAGCGGTCGGACCTGTTTGCCGCCGAGAGCGTCCCGCCCATCGCTTCGATGAAGCCGCGGCAAATCGACAGGCCGAGCCCGGTGCCGGCACGCACCTGGTCACCCTTGCGCACACGGTAGAAAGTGTCGAAAACGCGCTCCAGGTCCGCTGGCGGAATGCCTGGTCCCTCGTCCATGATCTGCAGGATGATGAAGCCGTTATCGGCCCAGGCCTGCAGGCGGATCGTCGAACCTGGCGGCGCGTATTTTGCAGCATTATCAAGGAGGTTGAACAGCACCTGTTCGAACAGAACGGGGTCGACCCGCAACATCGGCAGATCCGATGGGATGTCGATCTCGGTCTTATGCTCGCGGACGATTTTGCGGGCCCGATGCAGAGCTGAGCCGACAATGTCGCCGAGATAGTGAAAGGCGTAGTTCGGCTCCATCGTGCCGGATTCGATCTTGGTCATATCGAGCAGATTGGCAATAAAGCGGTTAAGCCTCTCCGCCTCATCGAGCACGGTCGACAGCAGTTCCGTCCGGTCCTGCTCGGGAAGCGCGGCCTCGAAGTCCCTGAGTGTTCCGGCCGCGCCCATGATGGCGGCAAGCGGCGTTTTCAAATCGTGGGAAATGGAGGTGAGCAAGGCCGAGCGCAGACGGTCTGCCTCGGCCGCAAGCTTGGCCCGGTCAACGTCGGCGACGAGCTGGATGCGCTCGATGGCGACCGCCGCCTGGTCGGCAAGCGCATCGAGCAGACGCTGCTGCTCGGGTGTCAGCAGCGGACCTTGCTTATCGTTGTCGAGGCCGACGACGCCCACCGCCGTGCGTCCGGTCCGCAAGGGCAGATAGAGGCGCTTTGCTCCGGGCAGGGTGTCGGCGCCGCGCCCGGCGGCGCGGTTATGCTCCCAGGCCCAGCGGGCTGCTGCAATGTCGGCCTCGGCCAGCGTGTCGTCGGGTGGGTAGCCGGCTTTGACCGCAATTGTGCCGTCCTCCGGCAGAAGCAGCACCACGCGCAGCTTCAGCATCGAGGCGATCTGGAAGGCAGTCGCCCAGAGAACGTCGTCGAGCGTGCCAGCACCGGCGAGCTTCTTTGAGAAGAGATAAATATCTTCCGTGGCGCGTGCCCGCGAGCGCGCAGCGACCGCCTGACGCTGCACGCGCGCTGTTAGATTGCTGGCAATGACCGCAACAACCAGGAAGACAGCCAGCGCAACGATGCTCTCCGGATCCTCGATCGTCAGCGTGTAGCGTGGTTCCAGGAAGAAATAGTTGAAGGCAATGGCGCTGATGAGGCAGGCATACAAAGCCGGCCAGAGACCGCCGGTCACAGCCGACGTCAGGACCCCAATGAGAAAGATGACCGCCAGGTTGCGGACGTCGAGAAACTGGTCGAGAAGGACGGCGAAGGCGAGCGAGCCAACAACATAGGCCGTGGCCCTGAGATAGGGCCAGATCTCGAACTGCCACTGCTCGTCCGCCGCCTTGACGGTCCTCGACATCGCCTCGGCGTTGCGTTCGTTTCCCGAAATGACATGGACGCTGATGTCGCCGGCATTGCGGATGAGATCGTAAGTGAGCGAGCCTTCGATCAATTCCCGCCAGCGCGATCGGGTCGGCCTGCCGATCACGATATGGGTGAAGTTGTTCGCCGTCGCATGCCGAACGATGTCTTGCGCGACGTTCTGACCCGGAATGGTCGTCACCTCGGCACCGAGCTGCTCGGCAAGGCGCAGCTGCGTTGCCAGCCGATCCTTGTCCTCCTCAGGCATGGCAGCTGAACGAGGGGTATCGACATGAAGCGCCGTCCAAGGGGCGCGGAGCCGATCGGCCAACCTTCGCGCATAACGTACACGGGCCGCCCCGCCCGGACGCGCATCGACGCAGACGAGAACCCTTTCCCCCGCCGCCCACGGCCCGGGTATCGCGTGGGCCTGCATATGGGTCAGCAACTGCTCGTCGACCCGCTGGGCAGTGCGGCGGAGCGCCAATTCGCGGAGCGCCGTCAGATTGCCCGGCGAGAAATAGTTCTCGATGGCGCGCTGGGCGGTGCTGGGGATGTAGACCTTGCCTTCCTCAAGCCGCTTGATCAGATCGTCGGGGGTCAGGTCGATGATCTCGATATCGTCGGCCTGGTCGATTATGGAGTCGGGGACAGTTTCCCGCACCCTGACGCGGGTGATCTGCGTCACGACATCGTTCAGGCTCTCGACGTGCTGGATATTCAGCGTCGTGTAGACATCGATGCCGTGCGTCAGGATTTCCTGGACGTCGAGGTAGCGCTTGGGGTGACGGCTGCCCGGCGCGTTGGTATGGGCAAGTTCGTCGACCAGAACCAGCGCCGGGTGCCGGGCGAGGATGGCGTCGAGATCCATCTCCTCGAGGATCCGCCCCTTGTAATCGATCTCAAGGCGAGGAACGACCTCGTAGCCTTCGACCAGCGTCTGGGTTTCCTTGCGGCCGTGCGTCTCGACGACGCCGATCACCACGTCGACCCCGTCGGCCAGCCTGGCGCGGCCCGACATCAGCATCTCGTAGGTCTTGCCGACACCGGGAGCGGCGCCGAGAAATATCCTCAGGCGACCGCGCTCCTCCCGCTGTGCATGCTCGAGCAGCGCGTCGGGAGAGGGCCTGGTTTCGGCGGTGCGGCTGTCGTCTGGCATAAGCGTCAATCATGAACGGCGCCGGCTTCGGTGTCGATCCCGGCGCCGGTCCTTTACTGTTTCATCGCATCGTCCAGCGCAAGGTTGAGGGCCAGCACATTGACCACCGGCTCGCCGATGAATCCCAATTCGCGATCTTCGACATGGCTGTCGACAAGCGATTTGATCCTGGATTCATCGACGCCCCTGGCCTTGGCCACCCTGGCGACCTGGAAATAGGCGCCCTCCGGGCTGATATGTGGATCGAGGCCGCTGCCGGACGTGGTGACCAGATCTATCGGTACCGGCTGGTTCGGGTTTTCGGCTCTCAGCTTTTCGGCGTCGCTCTTGATCCTGTCGATGAGCTTCGGGTTAGTCGGCCCGAGATTCGAGCCGCCCGAGGCGGCGGCATTGTAGCCGTCGCCGGCAGCCGACGGGCGGCCATGGAAGTAGCGGTCGCTTTCGAAAGCCTGGCCGATCAGCTCGGAACCGACGAGCTTGCCGTCCTTCTCGATCAGGCTGCCATTGGCCTCGCGTGAAAACAGCGCCTGCGCAATGCCGGTCATGCCGATCGGATAGACCAAACCCGTCAGAATGGTGAAGAAGACGATCATGACGATCGCGGGTCTGATTTGATTGAGCATCGACATGGTTCCTTATGCGAGACCGAGAGCGGTGATGGCCATGTCGATCATCTTGATGCCGACGAAGGGCACTACGACGCCGCCGAGGCCATAGACAATGAGATTGCGGCTGAGCAGCGCACCGGCGCCGACCGCGCGGTATTTGACACCCCTCAGCGACAGCGGGATCAGCGCGATGATGATCAGCGCGTTGAAGATGATGGCCGAGAGGATAGCGCTCTGCGGCGTCGCCAGATGCATGACGTTGAGCGCTTGCAGCGGCCCGGCGGTCTGGCCCGGGGCGATGTAGAAGACGGCGAATATTGCCGGGATGATGGCAAAATACTTGGCAACGTCGTTGGCGATGGAGAAGGTGGTCAGCGAACCACGCGTCATCAGCAGCGCCTTGCCGATTTCGACGATCTCGATCAGCTTGGTCGGATCGCTGTCGAGATCGACCATGTTGCCGGCCTCGCGCGCCGCGACCGTGCCGGTGTTCATGGCAACGCCGACATCGGCCTGCGCGAGGGCCGGCGCATCGTTAGTGCCATCGCCGCACATCGCGACAAGTTTGCCTTTGGCCTGCTCGTCGCGGATCAGCTTCAACTTGTCCTCGGGCGTCGCTTGGGCAAGGAAGTCGTCGACGCCGGCTTCCGCCGCGATCGCCGCCGCGGTCATCGGATTATCGCCGGTGATCATCACCGTGCGGATGCCCATGCGGCGCAATTCGGCAAAGCGTTCTGCGATGCCGCCCTTGACGATGTCCTTCAGATGGACGACGCCGAGGAGGCGCCCGTCGCGCTCGACCGCGAGTGGAGTGCCACCCGATTTGGCAATCTCGTCGGCGATCGCCTGAAGGTCGCGGACGGTGTCGTTGCGCGTACGGCCTGTGGCAACCGTCGAGAGGTTGACGTGGGCAAGTACCGCATCGACTGCGCCCTTGCGGACCGAGGAGCCTTCCAGATCGACGCCGCTCATGCGGGTTTGCGCGGTGAAGGGCACGAAAGTCGCGTGCAGGCTTGCCATGTCGCGGGCGCGGATGGCGTATTTTTCCTTCGCCAGGACGACGATCGAGCGGCCTTCCGGCGTTTCGTCGGCAAGCGAGGCAAGCTGGGCCGCGTCGGCCAGTTCCTGTTCGGTGACGCCCTTGACCGGACGGAATGCCGTCGCCTGGCGGTTGCCCAGCGTGATGGTTCCGGTCTTGTCGAGCAGCAGCGTGTCGACATCGCCGGCCGCCTCGACGGCGCGGCCCGACATGGCGAGCACGTTGAAGCGCACCAGGCGGTCCATGCCGGCAATGCCGATCGCCGACAGCAGGGCGCCAATTGTGGTCGGGATCAGCGTAACGAACAGGGCGACCAGCACCGTCACCGAGATATGACCGCCCGAATACGAGGCGAAGCTCGGGATCGTCGCCGTGGCCAGCACGAAGATCAGCGTCATGCCGACGAGCAGGATATTGAGCGCGATCTCGTTGGGTGTCTTCTGGCGCTCGGCGCCCTCGACCAACGAGATCATGCGGTCGAGGAATGTATGGCCGGCAGCCGCAGTGATGCGCACGCGGATCCAGTCGGACAAGACCTGCGTGCCGCCCGTCACCGCCGAACGGTCGCCTCCGGATTCGCGGATGACCGGTGCGGATTCGCCGGTGATGGCCGCCTCGTTGACTGACGCCACGCCTTCGACCACCTCGCCGTCCGAGGGGATGATGTCGCCGGCTTCAACAAGCACGATGTCGCCGACCTTCAAGCTGGTGCCGGGCACCAGTTTGAACTTGCTGCGGTCGCCATCGTTCAACAGCTTGGCCTGCGTCTCGGTGCGCGCCCGACGCAGCGAGTCAGCTTGCGCCTTGCCGCGGCCTTCGGCCACCGCTTCGGCGAAATTGGCGAAGAGCACGGTGAACCACAGCCAGATGATGATCTGCAGCGTGAAGCCAAGATCGCCGCCGCCGGTAACGAGATCCTTGACGAACAGCACGGTAGTGAGCGCCGAGACGACGGCGACGACGAACATCACCGGGTTCCGCATCAAGGTGCGCGGGTTCAGTTTTCTGAAGGAACCGGCGATAGCGGGCCACAGAATGCGGGTATCCATGATGCTCACGGATTTCGACGGGCTCATTTGGTGGCTCCAGTGTCGATGTTGTTGACCGGTCGATCCTGTGCCGAACGAAGGTGCGGCGGCCCGTAAGCCAGCAGCCAGATCATGATCAAGGCTGCCGCAATAGCGAGGAATGTGGACAGCGTCGGGAAAGGAGGGGGCGTTTTCTCTCCCTCCGGCTCGGGGCGATGCCGGACCTTTCGAGGTATGATCTTGAACCAGGGCATGGCCGTTTCAGAATGTCTGACCGTGAATCATCGCCAGGTGCTCGACGATCGGTCCGACCGCCAGGGCCGGGAAGAAGGTCAGGCCACCGACGACCAAGATGACACCGACCAGCAGCCCGACGAACAGTGGACCGTCGGTCGGGAAGGTGCCGGCGGAGGCAGGGACGGTCTTCTTCGCAACCAGCGAGCCAGCAATCGCCAACGCCGGAATGATGACCAGGAAGCGGCCCATCAGCATGCCGATGCCGAGCGTTACGTTGTACCAGGGCGTGTTTCCGCTGAGACCGCCAAAGGCGGAGCCATTGTTCGCCGCGGCCGAGGTGTAGGCATAGAGAACCTCGGAGAAGCCGTGTGGACCAGCATTGGCGATGGAAGCAACGCCCGTCCGCAGCAGCACCGCGATAGCGGTGAAGATCAGCATTGCCAGCGGCAGGCAGAGCACGGCCAGCATCGCCATCTTGACCTCCTTGGCCTCGATCTTCTTGCCGAGATATTCGGGCGTACGTCCGACCATCAGCCCGGCGACAAAGACGGCGATGACGATGAACATCAGGATACCGTAGAAGCCGGCTCCGACGCCGCCGACAATAACCTCGCCGAGCTGCATGTTGATGATCGGGATCATGCCGCCAAGTGCGGTGAAGCTGTCATGCATGGCATTGACCGCGCCGCAGGAAGCGGCGGTGGTGATGACGGCAAACAGCGCCGACAGAGCGATGCCGATACGGCTCTCCTTGCCCTCCATGTTGCCGCCGTCGACGCCCAGCGCATGGACCAGCGGATTGCCTGCGGCTTCCGCCCAGTAGCAGACGGCAACGCCGGCGATGAACAGCACGCCCATAGCCGACAGAATTGCCCAGCCCTGGCGCTGGTTGCCTACCATGCGGCCGAAGACATTGGTCAACGCCGCGCCGAGGGCGAAGATCGTCACCATCTGGATCAGGTTGGAAATTGCGTCGGGATTTTCGAAGGGATGCGCTGCATTGGCGTTGAAGAAACCGCCGCCATTGGTGCCAAGCATTTTGATAGCGATCTGCGAAGCGACAGGCCCGACTGCGATGGTCTGCTGCGCACCTTCGAGCGTCGTCGCGTTGACGTAGGCGGCGAGCGTTTGCGGCATGCCGAGATAGACATAGACGAGCGTCAGGACGATGCAGAACGGCAAAAGCAGATAGAGCGTGCAGCGGGTCATATCGACCCAGAAATTGCCGATGGATTTGCCTGAGGCCCTGGCAAAGCCGCGGATCAGCGCGACCGCAATGGCGATGCCGGTCGCCGCCGACAGAAAATTCTGCACGGTCAAGCCGGCCATCTGCACCAGATAGGACATCGTGCTTTCGCCGCCGTAGTTCTGCCAGTTGGTGTTGGTCATGAAGCTGGCGGCGGTGTTGAAGGCCAGCCCAGGTTCGACGGCGGTCATGCCGGCCGGATTGTAGGGCAGGCCGCCTTGCAGCCGTTGCAGCAAATAGAGCACCAGGAAGCCGGCCAGGTTAAAGAACAGCAGGGCCGCCGCATAAGAGGTCCAGTGCTGCTCCTCGCGCTCGCTGGTCCCTGCTATGCGGTAGAGCCCGCGCTCGAGCGGGGCCAGAATTGACGACAGGAATGTGCGCTCGCCGCTGAAAACGCGATACATGTAGCCGCCGAGCGGCTTGGCCAGCAGAACGACGATCCCGCAATAGACGAGGATCTGCAGCCATCCGTTGATTGTCATGGGGTTGGCTCCTTGCCAGCGGAGATCAGAAGCGTTCCGGGCGAACGAGGGCGTATGTCAGGTAGGCGAGAAGAAACAAGGTCACGGCGCCGCCGAGGATATAGTCGAAAAGCATGTTAGATCCCATAAACTTACAGATTGTCGCAGGCTTTGATGTAGCCGAAGCATAGAGCAAAGAACGCGATTCCAATCGCGACAACAACTATATCCATTGCGCATTTTCCTTACGTTGTATTTGATTGTTTACTTTAACAAACTACCCAAACCCGTCGCCGCATCATATCGGCGGCCGGATACATCGCTTCGGCGAATATGGATCAAAGTGCCATAAAGGGTCGAGACGGGACGCGGAGCAAAGAAATCAAAATCCCATAAGGATTTCGCCGCCTCGGCGCTGGCCACAGCTTCAGGAGGGATGTGCACACCGGCGCGCGAAGCTGCCGGGGCTCAGTCCGCGCGGGTGTAGATCACCGCGTAATCGTCCGCATAGGCCCGCTTCCAGCCCAGTTCGTCGAAGAACGGAATGCGGCTGTCGTCGGCGGTCAACAATGCCCAGCCTATCGTATATTTCTCGAGTTGGGCTTTCAGGATCGGCTTGCCCCGGCTGTGCCCAGTCTGCTCATCCGTTTCCGTAAAGCCATTCAGGAAGAGCTGATCCGCGCGGCCGTCGATAAACGTCCTGATGCCATGGAAAATCAGCGTACCGCCAAAATCGTAGGAGTTCAGCAGATTGCCCGACAGATTATGGGTTTGGGCGAAGGCCAGTGCGTCCCTCGCCGAGGTC
Organism: Mesorhizobium sp. M1142; assembly: GCF_040318565.1. NCBI lineage: Bacteria > Pseudomonadati > Pseudomonadota > Alphaproteobacteria > Hyphomicrobiales > Phyllobacteriaceae > Mesorhizobium > Mesorhizobium sp. M1142. Next base: position 7,007 of record NZ_JAMYMK010000015.1, on the reverse strand, counting down.
TTCTGGCTCGGCGCGACCGGATAGGTCGTGAAGGCGGCAGCCGCCAAAACCAGCAAAACGGCAAGGCCAGCGCAAATCCTGGAAAATTGCCGTGCGAAAAATTGTTCAAGTCCGTCGCGCTTTTCCGCCGCCCATTTCTCGGCTGAAAGCGCTGGATATTGTTGCGCGACCTCAACGGCAAGGACCACCGGGACAAGAAGAAAGAACAAGTACATGAACCGTATGTGGGTGAGATAGGCGTGCAGCGTGAAGACAAGGAACAGCGCCTTGGCCCAGCCAATGCGCAATCTCGACACGAGCAGCCCGAAAAACGCCACCAGCAGGGCCACCTCCTGGAGGGTGTGCCGCGAGGCGTCGAAGGGTTGCCACTCCGCAATGTAAGGCACCGCCTCATTGCCATAGGCCACCGTGAACGTGGCGAGTATGGCCTTGACGCCATAGGGATTGAACAGGCTGACCAGCGGGCAAAGCAGCCCGAAAGCGGTCCACTTGGCCAGCAGCCGGGGGTTCGACAAGCGCGTGCGCATGACGAGATCGAGGCCGGCGAAGGCGGCGATGACGAAACCGAAGGTGAAGGTGGCATGGAGATTGGCCCACAGGCAAAGCAGCGTCAGCAGCCACAAAGGCGGCGCTTTCTCGTTGCGTGCGGCCTGGAAAAGACCGGCGGTCCAGACGACGATGATGGGCAAGGTAAAGATGTGCGGCCGGGCGACATAGATTGGCCCGATCAAGAGCGCGAGAACCAGCGTCAGTCCTATCGCCAGCGTCGGCTTCAACCACGCGCTGAGATACCACGACGTCAAGAAGATCGTGAGCGCGATTACTGCAGTCGCCAGCAGCACCACGCCGTTCCAGCCGCCGGCTTCAAAGGCAATTGCAAGGAGAAGCTGACTGAGCCATTCCTTGGCGATCCATGGCTGGCCGGCAAAAGTGTAGGAATAGACGTCGACGGTGGGGAATGTGCGGCTTGCCAGCATATCCATGCCGACCTTGATGTGCCACCAGCTATCAGGATCCTGCAGGAGGGAGGTGGCAAAGGCGAGGAGCGCCGCCGCCATCACGACCGCCGCCAGCAGGCAAAATACCAACCTCACATGCGGTATATCGCCTATCGACGGCCTCGTCTCACCAGATATCCCGCGCATATGGCATCCCTGAGCCGCGATAGCGGAAGGGATAGGCCGAATTTGTTAGAAAACCGATAAGCTCCAGGATTGCGGCCACACCCCTGTACCGCGCGTCCGACCGGCTCGGCGGCTCAGCCCTCGGCCTTGAAGTTCTTGGCTTCCTTCGCGACCTTCGGGCTGTCCTTGCCGTGCTTGCGCATCAGATCCTTCGCCTGCTTCGGCGAAACGTCGGTGGTTTCGGCCAGACGCAGAGCCTCCTTTTCGTCCGGATCACGCGTCTTGCGGTCGGCCATTGCGGTTTTCTTGTCAGCCATTACGACGCTCTTATGCTTTCGGCAATTTCGTTCAGCACCTTGCGGTCGGTGCCGTGACGCTTGATCAGCGTGCGTGCCTGATCCGGGGTGATGCCCGCTTCCTCGGCGAAGTGACGTACCTCGTAGTCTTCGCCGCCCGCCGCTCGTGAGCGGTCGCGACTGTCGGTCTTGGTTTTGTCGTCGGCCATGGCAGCTCTCCTCATCTCGACGAGAGCATAACGGGCAAGATTTCAGCGAGTTCCGTCGAGCATGTCGCTCTGCCCTCGGGCATGACCCGGCATGCGCGGCGGTTTTGCTCAAAGCAGGGGCTTGGCGTCAGGCCGGCCTTCGCGCACAAATAGGCTGGCCTCTTTGGCGGCGCTGCCAACCGCCCGCCACTGCTCCTGGGCGCAGCCTGGTATTCGTTCCGGATTGTTTTATTGGGACCGATGGTCGAACACGACGCCCATGGTCCTACCAACGGCCGTCATGACGATAAGCTCGACCAGATCGTCGTCACTGTTGCCGCAGGCCGGGGCCGTCCTGCGAACGATGTCCAGCATCGCCCTCGTCGATATGGTGTCGCCGGCACCGAACCGTGAAAGCGCAGATGAAACAAGCTCTTGGGCCGTCAAGTCGGCGACAGTCACCCTCTGCACCACGTTCATTGGCTTCCTCCCACCATGAACTCTCTCCGGGGAGAATGATACGCCGAACGTCGCGTTTCGCCAGCAAAATGGTGGTCCTACCAGCGCGTGGGCAGCGACCGAAATCGTCGGTTTTGCGGGAGGCAGTCCGGGCGGGAGGCGGCAGCGCTTTTGTGCCATGCGACTTCGCCATAGGCCCAATCCCGGCGGCCGGGATCGGTCTCAATTTTATTTACTGGCAGTCTGATGCTTGGCGGTGTGGTCTGCTCGGTTGCGCCCGAAAGCCAGCGCAGCAAGAACCACGGTGCGGGCAGGACTGGGACGGTTCGTCGTTTCACGGAAACGCCGAACCGGTCTGTCTTTTTTGTTTGACGCAATTCCGGACGGAAAACCGTTCACACGTTTTCCTGGAATTGCTTGTCTTGTGACTCTAGGCGGCTAGGTCGCTCGGAAGCTTGCCGCCATTCTCGGCCAGCTTTTTCATCAGTGCGTCGTGCAGCCACAGATTCATCGTTACAGTGTCGTTCATATCGCCGGTGTAGTTCAGCTCGTGGGCAAGCTCCTTGCGGGCGCCGAGGCTGCTGTCGATATTTAGAGCCTTCATCAGGTCGACGATCGAATTCTTCCAGTTGAGCTTCTGCCCCTTCGCGGCCACGGCCTTGTCGAGAATGGCAGCGATGTCCGGGGCAGAGGACAGCGCGGCTGGCGCGGCCGGAGCCGGGTTTGCAGCCGGGGCGGATCGGGTAGGCGCCGTCGGCTGGGTGGCCGTGCTCGAAGCAGGCGCGGGAGACGGTTGCGCCGGCGGCGCTTCGGCCGCAACCGCGTTTCCGAAAATCGCACCTTTGATACTGTCGAAAATGCCCATTGCTATCTCCTGTGTTGGCTCGACGGTGTGTTGCCTTGACGGTCGGTGAGGCGACCGTTGCCGAATGCCGCATTGAGCGCCCTGGTTGTACCGGACCACGAACGCAACGCAGGGGCAACTCAAAAATGGCTAAAGGGTAAAGGCTTGGTTGCATTGGGGAATCGGCCCAGTGATCCGGCCCGAGAGTAGAATAGGTCGGATCGCGGACCAACAAATCGTCACGCGCAATGGACGAGGGAATGGTTGCCAGCCAGTTTTGCTGACGCAGACTAGAAAAATCATCTAGATTCGTGTTCGCAATTCGCTGAGAGGAACGAAGCCATGACAGCAGTCGTTGCATCCGACAGGCTCGAACGTTCGCCGGTTTGGGCAGTGGACGATCCGTCGGTCAAATGGGCCGGCGCTTTCGCGGTTTACGGCGGGCACGGCACCACCCAGTCCCCGGTCATTGTCTACGAGATCGAGTCCGGCAAGCGGCTCGGCTGGCACAGCGACGCCACCGAAGAGACGCGTTCTTTGCGGCGGCGATGTTCACGCAGACATTCGACGGCGTCATGCTGCCGCCGGAAATCCCATGTCCTCGGCACGTCCAATCGTGCGGGCTGAATGCGTGCCGGCGGGAATCAACAGGCCTGCGGATATCGGACTTGGAGCTGATATGAGGGCGCGGTTCGGCGTCGTTACGCGCCTGGGTCACCGGCGGATCGGCTGATGGCGCCCGTGAAGGTCGACCCCGCCAAGGTGCGCGAGTTCAGGGATGCCGAAAGCTTCCATGCCTGGCTTGGCGAGCATCACGACAGCGAGGACGAAGTCTGGATCAAGATCCATAAGCTCGATTCGGGGCTGCCGTCGATCACGCCGAAGCAAGCCATCGACGTGGCGTTGTGCTGGGGCTGGATCGACGCGGTGCGCAAGGCGTTCGACGGCAAAAGCTATCTGCAGCGCTACACCCCGCGCGGCAAGAAGAGCACCTGGAGCCAGATCAATGTCGACAATGTCGCCCGGCTGATCGAGGAGGGCCGGATGACCGAGCACGGGCTGAGGCAGGTCGATGCGGCCAAGGCCGACGGCCGCTGGGCGCGCGCCTACAAGAGCGGCAAGGAGATGAAGATCCCCGACGACCTCCAGGCGGCAATAGACGCCGAGCCCAGGGCAAAGGAGATGCTGGCAAAGCTCAGCGGGCAAAACCGCTTCGCGCTCGCCTTCCGCATCCACAACATGAAGACCGAAGCCGGGCGCAAGAAGAAGATCGCGGCGTTCGTGGCGATGCTGAAGCGCGGCGAGACCATCTATCCGCAACGAAATCGCGATTCTGGATGAACATTTGACCGCGTTTGTGTGCTGCGTCTTGTGCTTGTCCCTTGCGGCGACTCCCGAAATGCGGCCGGCTCAGGCCCATCTCCGATCCTGGCGATGTCGCAGACGATTCTTTTCGACGAGCGTCGCCCGGCACTTCGACACCATCTCTCATTCGTTTAGTGGATGCAGGAAAAAGTCTCGTCCTCACAGTCGGCATAGTATATTAGCATCTGCTGTTATGAGGTTTTTGCCCGTTCAGGAACCGACTGGCACGTGGGCCGTGTTTGATGCGACCGTGGACGTGCCTGCGGATTTCGCTGGCAGTTGCCTTATCGGCTTGCCGCGGCAGCGGGCGGAGTGGCTCGCAGCAAGAGCCAATCGAGATGCTGCAAAAGGCACTTCAATTTGCCGGTTGCCAGCTGCCGGACCGGCACAAGCCGCGGTTCTTAGACTTAGACCGATCGGAGAGATTTCGATGATGCACGAAAGGGAAATGGCGGCTGCGTTGGCAGCCAGGAACCAGGAAGCGGACATTCGTGGTGTCTTCGACATCACCAACAAAACCGACGCGCCAATTGGCTCTCGCCGATTGGGTGAGGCTATCCACTTTGTCGCCAATGCACCTATCGTTGGCTATGATGTTCACGCCGCCGTCATCAGATATGGCCCACTCGGAACCCCCAGCCTCAGAGCTACAGATTGCGCTCAGCTGTGGGAGAAGTTCGGCGAGGCCTTGCTGGAACACTGACGGGCAGACCTTTGGCGCGTATGGCACCACGATTGTGCAGGACTTCCTTAGTGAGAACGACATGGAAGCCTGGCGGGTGATATTGCAATTAAATTAGCGCATATTTTTTGCCGGCTGGACTCGCAACCGGCGAGGCCCGGCTGCCGACGGGCCGTCAGGCCGGCGACAAATGGTGCCGCAGGCCCGACGGTCCCCTTGGCAAGATCGCCGGAACCAGAGCATGATGCGGCGGCAAAACGGGTTTGGGGGAATGATATGCCTAAGGTTTCGGAGCTTTTTTTCAAGACAGCCATCGTCTTTCTTATTCTGGGAATTGCAGCTGGCCTGCAGATGGCAATTTCAGGCGATCACGGCGCGTTTCCGGCTCACGCGCACATCAACCTGCTGGGATGGGTCACCAGTGCAATATTCGGCGGCTACTATGCGCTGAACCCGGCAAAGGCTGCTCGCAGGACCGCGATGATCCACTATGGCGTCTACAATCTCGGCCTGGTCGTGATGCTGCCGGCGCTTTACCTGATGCTGCAGGGAAATCCGGCGCTCGAGCCGATCGTCGCCACCGGCTCGATGATTGTCGCTGCCGCCGTGCTGATCTTTGCCTTCGTGGTTTTCTCCGGCGAAACAGAGCGCTCAGTCTCGGGAATACCAGCGGTCCCGCGGTAGACGGGGCGGCGATAGTGCCGAGCCTATCAATGCCCGTGCTTCTGGTGAAGCGCGGGCCGATTGGTTGTAGGCTGATCTGAGGCAAGAGTGCGGCGAGATGAAAGCCGCTCAGTAGCCTTCGCGCGCCCCTCTGCCTGCCATGCTGCTTATCGCGGCCTTCATTTTGGCGTTGTGCCTGCGTCCCCAGGAAGGTGAAAATATCGACACTTCTTGGATCTTCGCCGAAACGACTGCCTTGTGCTTTTGGGGCGCGACGCCCAGCGAGCGCAGGTGCGACGTTGATGCAGCCTTGTTGTTGGCGACGCAGCATGACGGGGTCATCGTCAAACGACGGTAGAGCGCGCGGACCTACTGTTGCGCGAGCCGGTCCCCGAGCGTGTTTGCTTCGGCCAATCTTGCCAGCGATTGTTCGATTTTCTGCGCCGAGGCGTCTGTGCGCTTGATGTGCCGTATCATTTGCTGCCTCAGCAGCGCTAGCCTTGCGACGCGATATTCGTCGCCGTATCTCGCAGTTTCAAGGTGGAGGGTCGCGAGCATCATGGGTCAATTCTTCCGATCGATCTTCGTCATGCGTTCCCGGGCCTCAATCACGCGTTTTTGCTCAGACCGTATGCGGTCGCACAACGCGAGATTGACGGCGACACAGCCATCGTTCAACAACAGTTCATTCGCACGCTTCAGCGAGCGCTCGGCCCGTTTAACGCGCAGCCTGGCATTGGCCAGTTCGAAGCTAAAAATATCAATCATCATCATACCGCTTCGTTTGCGGTCCCTTCGATTGTTAACCGGCGTCGATCCCATTTGTTCCAACTGCACGCGGCGCAGCGCCAGGAAGGAGCTTGTCTTTCGCCCGTGCTGGGCCGTTCGCGATGGCGGGGCATGCTAGGTGGGCGGGCTGGTGCAAGGCGAAGGTGTGAAGGCCTGGCCCGTAATCACGTTCTGTTCACTCTGGCTAATGTAAGCTGGCCGCCTAGAATTCGCCGCGAAGCTGTTTGACGCGGAGCTTCACGCCAGGCTTGACCCACTGCGCCGCGAGCACAGCCATGTGGTCACCGTGGCTCGAGTGTCAGCAGATGTGGTAAGGGTGAGTGTCGGCGAGTAGCAGAGGTCCAGCAACAATGACTTTGAGGCGAACCAGAGCTTACGGCACATCCGGCTTGGTTCTAGCGGTTTGCACTGTGTTTGCTTGGCAGAACGCCGCTGCCGCTCAAAATTGCGACGCCGCCGCGACGCCTGGCGTCAATTGGCAAGAGTGTGACAAGAAGCTTCTCATCCTAGACGGACAGGACCTGAGCGGGGCGAACCTGTTCGGTGTTGATTTCACTTCGACCGACCTCAGGAACACCAATCTCCGTGCGGCAAATC